>NZ_JACSIQ010000300.1:0-516 GCF_018812105.1 Gluconobacter sp. P1D12_c | reverse complement strand
GCCAGACCATTCTGACGGGGATAAGATCCGAGCTTCCGCAGCATGGCCGAGGCCGTCACGGTTCCACTCCGAATGGATGTGACCAGACGCAGCAGGTCGTCCMAGTGGGCCGCAACATGATCGGTATTGATCGGGTCACCGGCCATTCCACTCAGGAGATCACMGGGGCTTTGATCTGGAAACAGGTGAAGTTTCCGCTCTTTCAGATCCMGTATCCTGGGCGCAAATCGATAACCAAAGAAGGGCATCAGCCCGAAAACATGATCCGATGCCMCACCCGTGTCGGTATAATGCTCTTCAATGGAAAGCCCGTTGGCATGATACAGCAGCCCATCCAGAACATAGGGTGCTTCACCGGCCGTCGCCGCAATCACCCGGGTCGAAAACGGATCATACTGATCGGAGATGTGGGTGTAGAAACTGACGCCCGGTTCACTGCCATTGCGCGCATTGATATCGCTGATCGCAGCGCCTCTGCCACCTGCATGAAACAATTGACCATCACTTGAGGACGAT
>NZ_JACSIQ010000299.1:0-516 GCF_018812105.1 Gluconobacter sp. P1D12_c | reverse complement strand
GATCCGTACCTCTGTATCAGTCGCGTATTGAGTGTCTCATTATAGAACCACTCAAGATGGCCATCCTCCATCGTCTCAATATCGTTCGGCTTAGTCACATATTTTGTGACCTCATCAACAGACTCAAGAGTTCCCGCATCCTTAACAATGCACGACATCCTCTCACGAACATCAGCAAGAAAATCCTGCCAGCCGTTCCCCTTCAAATACGGCAGATCAAAGAGGATATTCATATGCATGTTAAGGGTTTCATGATCCTCATTATGAGTGAACTCAGTCCCCCTGAAATACAGATTTGAACCATATTTTTGATTGAGCCAACGGAAGCAATCAGAGAGCTTGCGTGTCCATTTCCTATGCTCCGCCTTGAGGTCATCATATATGCGGACGTTCTCACCGCAGGTGATAACCATGTACCGCAGATACTTCCCCTTATTCGGGAGAATGTTATCAATCCAATAGGTCAGCTCATTCCTCAACTGGCGACGCTCAGCAACAGCAACAGCAGGAATGAAC
>NZ_JACSIQ010000298.1:0-518 GCF_018812105.1 Gluconobacter sp. P1D12_c | reverse complement strand
GTCAGAAGACGGCGCCGCGCCATGATCGGATGTCTCCTTCATGTGTCCGGAAGGGGATCGTTGGACGGACTGTCCCGGACAAGTGCAACACGTCATGGAATACAGCCGTGTGCTGTGTCTCATAAAGGTGGTACCATATGTTTTGCAGTCATGGGGCCTTATACGTTACACTTTCCCGTATGACACACATAATGATCGGCTATGCCCGCTGCTCGACGGACAAACAGGATCTCGCGGCCCAGCATCAGGAACTGCTCAAACTCGGTGTTTCTGCCGATCGTATTTACACCGACAAGGGCTTCACCGGCACGAACCGGGAAAGGGCCGGCCTTGACCAGGCACTGGCGGCTGTTCGTAGTGGCGATACTTTGGTCGTACCAAAGCTTGATCGACTGGCCCGCTCTGTCCCTGATGCACGGCTTATTGGCGACAGCCTGGCATCCCGTGGCGTGAAGCTTCAACTTGGGAACAGTATTCACGATCCGTCTGATCCAATGGGCAAGTTGTTCTTCAACATC
>NZ_JACSIQ010000297.1:0-518 GCF_018812105.1 Gluconobacter sp. P1D12_c | reverse complement strand
GCCTTATGGCCTCATCCCTGCCAATGCGTTCAAGATGTTTAAACACATCAACCTTGTTCCCACTGTTGCGACGAAGAAGCTCATAAAAACCTATCCGAGAAGATGACTCACACCCATTCTCAGACGGTCCTGCATCAAAAATCTCTCCGCGTGATTCCTTCGCTTCCTTAACCTCTGGAACGTATTCTAAACCACCAGCAGGAAGCCTGAAGCGTCGCCTGTCTTCCTGTTCCGAACGACACGCAAAACGCAGATTCTCATCAGCAGAATAATCCCGAGCTATAAGCCCAAGGTGCTTGCAGTCAGCAGATATCAGCCAGCAGATATCATCAACAGACCACCCCAGATGGAACACATGCCCAAGCCATGAACGAGGATAATACCCCCCATCATATGACTGAGCTTTGATGACCCTTTGGGCCTCTAATTTCGTATATGAACGACCTACGGATTCCATCCGAGACCACCAGTCTTGGCGGTCTTGTGTTGAACCATCGCCATCAGTTGTGTTATAATAC
>NZ_JACSIQ010000296.1:0-519 GCF_018812105.1 Gluconobacter sp. P1D12_c | reverse complement strand
AGTCATGGGGCCTTATACGTTACACTTTCCCGTATGACACACATAATGATCGGCTATGCCCGCTGCTCGACGGACAAACAGGATCTCGCGGCCCAGCATCAGGAACTGCTCAAACTCGGTGTTTCTGCCGATCGTATTTACACCGACAAGGGCTTCACCGGCACGAACCGGGAAAGGGCCGGCCTTGACCAGGCACTGGCGGCTGTTCGTAGTGGCGATACTTTGGTCGTACCAAAGCTTGATCGACTGGCCCGCTCTGTCCCTGATGCACGGCTTATTGTCGAGAGCCTGGCTTCCCGTGGCGTGAAGCTTCAACTTGGGAAGAGTATTCACGATCCGTCTCATCCAATGGGCAAGTTGTTCTACAACATCCTTGCGACTTTCGCGGAGTTTGAAGCCGATCTGATCCGGATGCGTACTCGTGAAGKGATGGCCGTTGCACGCGACAAAGGTAAACTACGCGGAAAGAAACCCAAGCTTTCTGAACGTCAGCAAAAAGAGCTTCGCCGGATGTATGAT
>NZ_JACSIQ010000295.1:0-519 GCF_018812105.1 Gluconobacter sp. P1D12_c | reverse complement strand
TGGTTTGTATTCGAGTATCGATAATTTAGATTTGGAAAATTGTACGTCTGATGATTTTAAAAGAAGACTCTCAACGATTTGCGAGAAATTTTTTGGATCGTTGTCATGAGTTATCAATTCGCACATTTTGAGATGCTGAGTCGTAAAGTGCTTGTAAAGCCTTCCGACAAGGCAACGAAGTCTAAGAAGTGGAATATTAAAGAGACTATAGATGAGGCTACCCGGAGAAATCCGGATGCCTGTTTGCATGTTGAAAATCCAGGCAAGCCGGTTCTCGTTTTTGGTCAGGATTTAGAAGCTCTTGAGCGTGAGCATGAGCAGGCTTGCGATGGTGCTGTTGATGTTCAGAAGAATGGCAAGAGCAGGAAAATCAGAAGCACTCAAAATACTATGGCGTGCATTGTTCTGTCTTGGCCAGGTGAGATGGATGCCGATTGTAAGCGTTGGCAAGCTCGGTCGGTCAAGTGGTTGCAGGACACGTATGGGGACCAGTTGAAGACAGTCATCAGGCATGATGAT
>NZ_JACSIQ010000294.1:0-519 GCF_018812105.1 Gluconobacter sp. P1D12_c | reverse complement strand
GATGAAGGCGAAGCCACGATAGGTGTCCCTAAATCATTGGATATGTTCGGGCCCGATATTGCTATGGCTCTCTGTGTTGAGCCTTCTCTTGATGGTCGTGTCATCGTTGGTGATGAAATAAAATTCGAGCAGATGGAGAATAAGATTGTTGGGCTGATGCTCCCGCATCATGCTTTCTATAACGTCTCTGAACCCTGTCTTATGGTCCAGAATTATACGCAGACGCCTGACACTGAACTCGGCAAAAAGGCTCTCGAACTCATTGAAGTTGTCTCTAAGCGACACCATCAGCAGGTTATCGAAAAACTCCAAAAAATTGGATGCGATGCTCTAACGGGGCGTAATCTGTTTGCGTTGCGTGGTTCGTGGGAGCTTGGCAACAGGGATATCAATGCGGTGGATGATTCCGCAAAAGCATATATGCTTGACACTTACACGATATCTCACATGGGTAGAGGTGGGGGTAGCGTCTTAGAAGATGGGATGCTGTCAAAGGTTCTCGACATAGAGCGTCTACAA
>NZ_JACSIQ010000293.1:0-521 GCF_018812105.1 Gluconobacter sp. P1D12_c | reverse complement strand
TTCTCAGACGGTCCTGCATCAAAAATCTCTCCGCGTGATTCCTTCGCTTCCTTAACCTCTGGAACGTATTCTAAACCACCAGCAGGAAGCCTGAAGCGTCGCCTGTCTTCCTGTTCCGAACGACACGCAAAACGCAGATTCTCATCAGCAGAATAATCCCGAGCTATAAGCCCAAGGTGCTTGCAGTCAGCAGATATCAGCCAGCAGATATCATCAACAGACCACCCCAGATGGAACACATGCCCAAGCCATGAACGAGGATAATACCCCCCATCATATGACTGAGCTTTGATGACCCTTTGGGCCTCTAATTTCGTATATGAACGACCTACGGATTCCATCCGAGACCACCAGTCTTGGCGGTCTTGTGTTGAACCATCGCCATCAGTTGTGTTATAATACTGATGTGGGTCGGGTTGTGACGTTCCTGCGTCATGAGCCTTCTCCTAACCTATCGGGCTTCTTCGATGTAATCCGCCAAGATATCCATCGATTTAACCTCGACTCACATTCTACCATAA
>NZ_JACSIQ010000292.1:0-522 GCF_018812105.1 Gluconobacter sp. P1D12_c | reverse complement strand
ACCCCCTGGTTTTGAGGTCTGCTCTGTGATTCCATTCGTCCGGTTCTGACTGAGGGAATGACGCTATGAAGCAGCCGGGATTTTTTGACGTTGAAGAGCGGCTTGCCCGGTTGAGCGGGCTTGGTGATGAGCTCGAAGCATTTTCCCGGACTGTGGATTTTGAAGTGTTCCGTCCTGATCTGGAGAAGGCACTGGCCTATTCAGATGGAAGCAAAGGCGGGCGACCGCCATTTGATCCGGTGCTGATGTTCAAGATCCTGGTGATCCAGACGTTGAACAATTTGTCTGATGAGCGGACGGAATATCTGATCAACGATCGCCTGTCGTTCATGCGCTTCCTTGGGCTGGGGCTTTCAGATCGTGTTCCTGATGCCAAAACGGTCTGGCTGTTTCGYGAGCGTYTGACACAGGCGGGTGCCATTGAAAGGCTGTTTGACCGATTTGACGCGACCCTGCGGAACGCCGGTTATCTCCCGATGTCCGGCCAGATCCTGGRTGCMACACTGGTAGCGGCTCCGAAGC
>NZ_JACSIQ010000291.1:0-523 GCF_018812105.1 Gluconobacter sp. P1D12_c | reverse complement strand
TTTGTTTTTGGATTACATAGAAAGCAGGGGATATGGTTTTTTAAGATTCAACGAATATTTGAACGATGACGAGGATGATTTTTGTTACGAGTGTGTTTTTGTTAATGACAATAAAGATGAGATACGCCTTTGGGTTAAAGATTTAGAAGAATGTGACAAGGATGGTTTGTATTCGAGTATCGATAATTTAGATTTGGAAAATTGTACGTCTGATGATTTTAAAAGAAGACTCTCAACGATTTGCGAGAAATTTTTTGGATCGTTGTCATGAGTTATCAATTCGCACATTTTGAGATGCTGAGTCGTAAAGTGCTTGTAAAGCCTTCCGACAAGGCAACGAAGTCTAAGAAGTGGAATATTAAAGAGACTATAGATGAGGCTACCCGGAGAAATCCGGATGCCTGTTTGCATGTTGAAAATCCAGGCAAGCCGGTTCTCGTTTTTGGTCAGGATTTAGAAGCTCTTGAGCGTGAGCATGAGCAGGCTTGCGATGGTGCTGTTGATGTTCAGAAGAATGGCAAGA
>NZ_JACSIQ010000030.1:0-8086 GCF_018812105.1 Gluconobacter sp. P1D12_c | reverse complement strand
CAGGGACATTTCGGCCTGATTGATGACCCTGCTGAACTCAATGCTGTACCCCTCAAGCGCAAAAGCCTGTCCCTGCATTGGGAGCTGATGTTCACCCGCTCACTGTTCGGAACGGCAGACATCAGCACACAAGGGAAACTCCTGAACGACGTGTCGCGTCTTGTAGAGGAAGGTCGTCTTCGCACGACGCTCGGTAAAGAGTTCGGGCTCATCACTGCGGCCAATCTGCGGGATGCTCACGCCCTGATCGAGAGCGGTCAGGCTAAAGGCAAGATCGTACTCGAGGGTTTTGCAGCCTGAAATTATATTTCGATGACCTTACACGAAGAGAAAGCCTTCCCATTTTTCTGAAATTCGAAATCTCAAAATGGAGATCAACATGAAACTGACAGACAATACCATACTGATTACTGGAGGTGGTTCCGGCATCGGTCGTGCCCTTGCCGAAGCATTTCATCAGAATGGCAACAAGGTCATTATTGCCGGGCGTCGCCGTTTAAGGCTTGATGAGGTTACAGCAGCGAATCCTGGCATGGAGGCCATTGAACTGGATCTCGAAATTCCGGCTGATATCCAGAACGCTGCGGAGCAAATTCAACGAAATTACCCGTCGTTGAACGTGCTTATCAACAATGCCGGAATCATGTTGCCAGATACAGCGGCCGGGCGAATAGATGACAATCTTCTGACCTCAACCTTCACCACTAATTTTGCTGCTCCGATTCGACTGACTTCTGCTCTCATGCCGCACCTTAAGGCACAGTCCCAATCAACCATTATCTACAATACTTCCGGACTGGCCTTTATTCCGCTTGCACTGACAGCAGTTTATTCTGCATCTAAAGCCGCTCTCCATTCTTACGTAATGTCGCAGCGTTTTCTGCTTAAGGACACGAACATCGACGTCATCGAGATCGCACCGCCGTGGGTGCGGACCGAACTGATGAACAGTCAAGAAGCAGAAGCCGCTGTCCCTCTAAAGAAATTTATTTCCGATACTATGGCTCTTTTGGCCACAGAGAAGAACGAAATCATCGTTGATGAAGCAAAAAAATTTCGCGAGGCTTCAGGCCCGCAAGAATATGAATTCGTCGAAAGTTTTAATGAGAAAATGCAAGCACTTTTCCAAAATGGATAGGGAGGGGGCATCTATACCTGTCTGGTAAATAAAAAAGGCTATCATACGGCATGTCATCTGTTTGCGTGCCGTATAACCCCTGTGACCACAAATGGGATCACAATTGATGAGTTACTAGAGATACCGACATACTGGAGAAAAGGTTCAAATCCGCACTCACATGTTTCACTGACTTGGTATTGCAGCAAGCAGCCTGATCGTTTCTTGCTGGGTATTTAATCCCTTCATTTGATGGGGGAATTGAGGATGAATGTTTCTGGCTCTGAAGCCCATATCCTGCAGATGTATTCGTAAAGCGTGAGTCTTAGCTCGAAATGATTGGCGAACATGAAGTCATTGAGGTGCGTTCTCAACAGATCATAGTTGCTGTAATGGAAATATTTCACGGTTTGTCCCCTTCGACATCGGGTAGACGCGAAATCCCGTAACTCTGAATACCGCGTTGTAGAGCTCAACGTGTCAGATGCCTCTCGCGTGCGAAAAACGATTGGACAGTCAGGCAATATCGCCTTCGTGCATCTCTGAACCGTAGAAAAAGGCGAGATTATAGTGCTGCATCAGGTCGCCGATACTGCTGCCATACAGAAACTTCTTGGAAGTGGAGAACTGGTGTTATGAATGCCGAAGAGCATCTAATGACCTTGAACCGGACGGGTGGAAGGTTCAATCTCAATGAAATTGCCGCCGCGTTCCCGGAAACGGCGGAGGAGGCCCCGTTTGCACCCGGTCATCTTCTAGTGTTCCCCCGTTGGGCGGTGCATGCCGTGCCCCGTATTCTGAGCCATCCAATCGTTTTTCTTGCCATTGATACGCTGCGACGGGCGCCAGACGACGTGGTGTTCGTGGATCCTGCCGACGGTACGCCGTCCGGTTTTATTGCGGGGATCTGATATCATGGGATTCATGAAACAGAAGCGACGGCAGGCTTTCCGAGCAACTAGCCTGCGCAGTATCGCTGCTAACATCAGACCGATTATCCCGGTAAGCGCACAGTTACCCAATTGATTGTTGACTTAGGAAATGATCGTTCTCTATGTTGGTTTCATGAACAATATAGTCTCATCTTTCCCCAGCCCGGCTATGGGCCGGCCGCGTGCCTTCGATATGGAAACGGTTATCGCACGTACCGTGCCGGTATTTCGCGAGTATGGATATGCTGGCGCCTCGATCGATCGTCTTAAAACCGCTACCGGGCTCACCGCAGGCAGCCTTTACAAAGCATTCACTGACAAGCGGGGCGTGTTCGAAGCGGCGTTCACGCATTATGTGAAGCAAAGACGGCAAGATCTTGCAGCTCGGCTTCTGAAGGCGAGCACCGGACGTGAACGCATTGCCGAGAGCCTCCGCTTCTATTTGGAAGCAGCTTCCGGCTTCGAAGGGCGGCAAGGTTGTCTCGTTCTAGCAAGCCTGATCGAAGCCACGACGCTGGACGGTGCCCTTCATGAGAGACTCAGCGATACACTGGCTACTAACCGAGCGGCGCTGATCACCATGCTGCGGGAGGGTCTGCAGGACGGATCAATCCGTGCCGAACTGCCGATCGAGGCCAGTGCCGATCTTCTTCTTAGCCTACTCCAAGGTTTTCGTGCCGTGGGCAAGCTTCACGATCCGGGGGACCATGACGCGTTGATAGGCATGTCTCTCAAGATATTAGACTGAGAATAGGACGAATTATGATCGAACACCTCAACACTGCCCCGTTCAAGCATGCTTTCGAGACGGTTGATGGATTGCGGCTGCACTATGTAACGTGCGGATCGCAAGACGCTGAACCACTCGTTCTCCTTTCGGGCTATCCACAAAGCTGGTTTACTTGGCGTAGGGTCATGCCTCTCTTGGCAGACCGGTTCCGTGTCGTCGCTATTGACCTTCCTGGCCAAGGGGATTCCGATAAACCGCTTGATGGCTATGACACTGGAACGGTTGCGCGCCGCGTCCACGGCCTCGTCGCACGTGTCGGTCTGACCCATTACAACCTTGCGGCACATGACATCGGTGCTTGGGTCGGACTGCCCTACGCGTTGATGTACCCAAACGAAGTCAGCCGTCTCGCGCTCCTTGATGCCGGCATACCCGGTGTTACATTGCCCGATATGTTGCCAAACGCACCCGACCAAGCGTGGCGGACATGGCATTTCGCGTTCCATGCTATACCTGACCTTCCTGAGGCTCTGATCACAGGACGTGAGCGCGTTTACCTCGACTGGTTCTTGCGTCGTAAGGCTGCCAACCCGCTAAGTTTCAGCGATGCGGATATTGACGAATATGTCCGCATTTTCAGTCTTCCCGGTGCATTACGTGCAGGCCTCGCTTTCTATCGCGCGGCAAGTATATCCGCTGAGCAGAATCGTGCGCTGGTCCGTGATAGAAAACTCAGCATGCCCGTGCTCGCCGTCAGTGCTGACCAAGGATCGATCCCTGATATGGTCGCCCCGCTTAGACCGTTCGTAGACGATCTACGCGGCAACACAGTGTCGTCCAGCGGTCACTTCATCCCCGAAGAACAGCCAGTGGCTGTTGCTCAATTGTTCGGAGAATTCTTTGCGGGCTAATGAGCGCGAAGTTCGTGATGCCCCTCAACGGCTGGCGTCTCACAACCAGAGGTGGCCCCCATTTTTCGGACAGGTGTCTAAGCTATAATCCGACCTGAGAGAGGACGGGTTTTATGGGCAAGGTTACGCGCAAGAGGTATGCAGCGGAGTTCAAATCACGGGTTGCGCTGGAGGCGATCCGCGGGGAGCTGACGCTGGCGGAACTGGCTTCGAAACATGGTGTGCATCAGACGATGATTGCTCAGTGGAAGCGCCAGGCAGTCGAGGGCATGGCGGCAACCTTTTCGGGGAAGACGGTGTCTGATCCCCCGGTCAGCCCTGCTGATGTGGAGAAACTACACGCGAAGATAGGCGAGCTTCTCGTGGAACGGGATTTTTTACGCGATGCCTCTGCTCGGTTGGGCGTGATCAGAGGCGGCAAATGATCGACCTAAAGCGACCTCGGCTATCGGTGGTGCGGCAGTGCACGCTGCTACAACTCAACCGGTCGGGCGTGTACTATCGGCCTGTGCCACAGAACGAGGCCAATCTGGCGTTGATGCGGCTGATCGACGCCCAGTTCCTGGAAACGCCGTATATGGCTCGCGGCAAATGACATGGCATCTGCGCCGCCTGGGACATGAAGTCGGTCGCAAGCGGGTCCGGCGGCTCATGGCGATTATGGGCTGCGGGCGATCTACCAGAAGCCACGCACGAGTGTGCCGCATCCGGAGCATCGGAAATATCCGTATCTGCTGCGGGATCTGGTCATCGACCGGCCCAACCAGGTCTGGTGTTCCGACATCACGTATATCCCCATGAAACGGGGATTTCTCTATCTCGTGGCCATCATGGACTGGTTCACGCGCAAGGTCCTGTCCTGGCGTCTGTCGAACACGATGGACGCGGAGTTCTGTATCGAGGCGCTCCGAGATGCGCTGATGCGCTACGGCACCCCGGAAATTTTCAATACTGACCAGGGCTCACAATTCACGACGCCCCGTTTTACCGGGCTCCTGGAAGAGCGTCAGATCCGCATCAGCATGGATGGACGTGGGCGCTGGCTGGATAACGTGTTCATCGAGCGTCTGTGGCGGTCGCTGAAATACGAATGCGTCTACCTGCACGCCTTTGAGACCGGATCAGAACTTCGAGTGGGGCTCACGAAATGGATCACCCATTATAACGGGCAGCGTCCGCACGCGGCACTGGCTGGACGCACGCCCGATGAGGCGTATCATGACGTGCCGACGCCCTCTGGTCCGGGGTTAACCCCGGACCAGAGGGCTAACAGCAGCGCCGTCAGAATGGCGGCATGACAACAACCGGGTATAGCTTATTCAAACCCAAAAACTGTCCAAACAGACGGAGCCACCTCTACCCCCTGTTTTCCGATTCCAGATGAACTTAGTATAAGCTACCGCCGTCGGATCGTGGATTGCTTGAATCGTCCGGTTTGGCCTAAAGCAGGCAACAACCTTCCCAGGCACTTCATCGATAGTCAGACGCTCAAAGGTGACCCTGAAAATGTTGCCTATGTCGATCCCACTGTCCTTGGACTCGTTAGTGGTGAAGTACTCCCAGCCGGAGAGGACGCGAGCCAGATAGTAGTTTCCTTGGGTGTCGCGGGTCCAGACGAGATCGTCTTTCTGGACGCGCTCCCTGATGTAGGCGCAGGTCTTTAGATCTTTGTGGATGTTTACGGCAACCTTATAGAACGTATCCCAGTCCGCCGTTTCTTGAATCTCATCCACCAGCCAACCAACGCCCAAGATGCCCTGTTTTAGGCAGTAAGCGAAGGTATCAGCCATCGACGCAAACCCGCCGCCAGGGCGAACGTGTAATCTAAATACGGACATCGTGTCGCACCTCAGATCAGATCGTGAAGGTCGGGGCCGCGCAGTTTAAAACATTGACCCCGCTGCTTTCCTCTGCGCCTGCTGCCTCTAATCGGAAGGCAACAAACCGCCCCCGGAAGGAACATCGAACCGACGACGCGAAAGGAAAATCAATGATGATATGTCTGCTCACGGCAATGACATCAAGCAACTTCAGCTCGCATCTGGCACGGTGGCGACTGCGGCCTGACCGCTCAAAGACTACAGTGCGGATATAGGTAGCTCTGGGGGGTAAGCAGAATGTCGGTTATTGGTAAGGAGTGATCGAAAGCTGCCATTCGCGGTGCTCACGCTTAAGACGGTTATCGACCAGCTCAAGTCGTTCCGGTGCGGCCGCCAGAACGTCCGCCAACACCGGAACCGGACCTTCGTTCGCTGGGTGGGTGCCGGTCGGCTGCGCGCCCATCCAAGCCGTTCAAGTGAAAAGTTTGCGCGACTATAAGCGAACACTCTGCTTATGACCGGGGCCGAGACAACACCGTCGTGGTTAAATACAACGGTACAGTCCGATTTCTGACAAGCGCTATCATACCTACGCGAGGCGTTTCCCAGTCCGCAGGTAAACCAAGCCTGAATTCTCTTGCACCAGATCGAAGTTGTGCTGCCACACTCGCTCCAAGTCAGGAAACGAGGCTCGCGCCGCTTCTGGGCCTTCTACCGTCGCGATGTTCTTTCGGAAGGCTTCCAATACCTGGCGCTTACCATCCACCTCACCTTGGTATTTCCCCGCTGACGCTACGTAGCTGGCCCACCTGACCGGTCTCAGTTCGCCGTTACTTAAGAGCGCCTCTCGCCCCATATAAAGCTCTATTCCTGCCGCTTGCCCGTTCACGTCTAAGATAGCTGGACCACTCCGTCCCACGGTTGGATACGCCTTGGCCACGTCGCTGTCGGGATAGCGCGTAACGATGATATTAAACGGAAGCTTCAAGGCTCTCGCCTGCTCGTAGGCCTGGATGCCCACAGTGTCGTTGTCGAAGATCGCCAGAATGCGCGACGTGGATCGTGCGGCTGCAATCGCCTTGAGGAATTTTACGAGGTAGTGCGCACCGCCGTCTACGGATAGCTCCGCGTGATTGAAGAACGAGAAATAATCCATCAGGTCTGGGTGCATCGCCCCTAGCCCAAGCCTGAGCGCGGTCAGGTCGCTGCTCCCCTCAGCCATGACCATAGTAGGAGCGAGCATTTGAAGTTGACACGGTGCATTCTCCCTCGCCCGCGAGCAGATTGGCTCATGCTCGTCAACGTATTCGCCAAGAAGATCGCTGATATCGAGGCGGACTTCTTTTATATCCGGCACCGCATCCAGCAGCGCGCGCAACCCTAGATGGGAGCCGTAGCCAGCGAACCAAAGATAACCATCGTCGGGTTCGTGAAACTGGTTCCTGAATGGGTCGCTGGCGAGATCGCTTTGGATCCGGTCATAGTTGGCGAAGTCATAGCGGATGCGGAGCGCACCTGAGGCAAAGCGGCACCATTCCTGATAGGTCAGACCGTTCAATCCCTTCAGCATCTTTGCCGCGTGCTCAGATATTACTTCTTGGTCGGACCACCCCTCAGTGTTGTCTCGCCATTGCTCCTGTTCCTCAGTGAGCCAAGTTTCGAACGCCCTTTGAACGGCCTCGTCCGTTGCTCCTAGAATCGATAAGCGGCGTAGGATAACATCGCGGCTCGCCGCATATTCGACACAAAGGTCGGGATCTGCGCCAACCTCTTGGGTTGGCCTCGTTTCGCGCCTATCTCGCTCCTGAAAGAGCGCAGCCCAATCACCGGGCACCTCGGATTTAGATCCACAGATGCTCAACTTGTCAAAGTGGATTCCGCAGTAGCTACCCATCCAACACGGATCCCTTCGATGCTGGTGCTTTCCAAAGCCGCTTGCCCGTCTTCTCGTCGCGCCATGTCACAAAGCCGGGATAATCCCTTTCAACGGCCGAGAAAAGAGCAACTGTTTCGTAGGTGGGGATGAAATACAGCCACTCCTCCTTATCCCGATCGCTGGTGAAGAGATCTCCACTCATGTCTCCCTCGAACGCTGCGCTCCCAACCACAATGAAGCTATGGATAGGGCGATGGGCGACAAACAGCGCGTCGCGCTGCTCATTATGTCGGTCTTCTAGGTCGTAAAGTTCCCAGAATTCGCTTCGATTATAACAGTCGACGATAGGCGCGTCTGGCTTCTTAGGAAACCAGTCCAGCGACATCTTTGTCGCCCGTGTCTCGTCGCTCACTTTGGCGGTAGATTCGAATAGCTTCCTAACGGAGTAACAGCCAATGAACAGGTCGTGCTCATACTGAGCGCTCTGACGCTCGGTGAGCGTTTCCTTCTGACGATATTTCTCGATCCTATCCGCCATCTTTAACAGCAGCTGGAGGGATCGAAGAACCGTTGGTTGATGCGCCTGGCTCGTGATTTCAGGCTTTTGGCGATTTGATTGACGGTTTTTGGGGGAGCTTTTGATCTGCGTTTTGAGCAGATCGGGGACTGCTCTCCCGCTGGATGACTATGCGCTCGCGTT
>NZ_JACSIQ010000290.1:0-526 GCF_018812105.1 Gluconobacter sp. P1D12_c | reverse complement strand
CGTGTCCTGCAACCACTTGACCGACCGAGCTTGCCAACGCTTACAATCGGCATCCATCTCACCTGGCCAAGACAGAACAATGCACGCCATAGTATTTTGAGTGCTTCTGATTTTCCTGCTCTTGCCATTCTTCTGAACATCAACAGCACCATCGCAAGCCTGCTCATGCTCACGCTCAAGAGCTTCTAAATCCTGACCAAAAACGAGAACCGGCTTGCCTGGATTTTCAACATGCAAACAGGCATCCGGATTTCTCCGGGTAGCCTCATCTATAGTCTCTTTAATATTCCACTTCTTAGACTTCGTTGCCTTGTCGGAAGGCTTTACAAGCACTTTACGACTCAGCATCTCAAAATGTGCGAATTGATAACTCATGACAACGATCCAAAAAATTTCTCGCAAATCGTTGAGAGTCTTCTTTTAAAATCATCAGACGTACAATTTTCCAAATCTAAATTATCGATACTCGAATACAAACCATCCTTGTCACATTCTTCTAAATCTTTAACCCAAAGGCGTATCTCAT
>NZ_JACSIQ010000289.1:0-526 GCF_018812105.1 Gluconobacter sp. P1D12_c | reverse complement strand
CAGAGATCCATCAGACTGATCTCGAACGATGCGAAGCCTCTCATCATTAAGAGACCCCTTGAACTCCTTAAACGATCCGTACCTCTGTATCAGTCGCGTATTGAGTGTCTCATTATAGAACCACTCAAGATGGCCATCCTCCATCGTCTCAATATCGTTCGGCTTAGTCACATATTTTGTGACCTCATCAACAGACTCAAGAGTTCCCGCATCCTTAACAATGCACGACATCCTCTAACGAACATCAGCAAGAAAATCAAGCCAGCCGTTCCCCTTCAAATACTGCAGATCAAAGAGGATATTCATATGCATGTTAAGGGTTTCATGATCCTCATTATGAGTGAACTCAGTCCCCCTGAAATACAGATTTGAACCATATTTTTGATTGAGCCAACGGAAGCAATCAGAGAGCTTGCGTGTCCATTTCCTATGCTCCGCCTTGAGGTCATCATATATGCGGACGTTCTCACCGCAGGTGATAACCATGTACCGCAGATACTTCCCCTTATTCGGGAGAATGTTATCA
>NZ_JACSIQ010000288.1:0-526 GCF_018812105.1 Gluconobacter sp. P1D12_c | reverse complement strand
TATGAATATCCTCTTTGATCTGCCGTATTTGAAGGGGAACGGCTGGCAGGATTTTCTTGCTGATGTTCGTGAGAGGATGTCGTGCATTGTTAAGGATGCGGGAACTCTTGAGTCTGTTGATGAGGTCACAAAATATGTGACTAAGCCGAACGATATTGAGACGATGGAGGATGGCCATCTTGAGTGGTTCTATAATGAGACACTCAATACGCGACTGATACAGAGGTACGGATCGTTTAAGGAGTTCAAGGGGTCTCTTAATGATGAGAGGCTTCGCATCGTTCGAGATCAGTCTGATGGATCTCTGAAGATGATGAAGAAGCGTGGCATCAATGATGCTGAGCTTTTCACGAAGCGTGATGAAGGCGAAGCCACGATAGGTGTCCCTAAATCATTGGATATGTTCGGGCCCGATATTGCTATGGCTCTCTGTGTTGAGCCTTCTCTTGATGGGCGTCTCCTCGTTGTTGATGACATAAACTTCGAGCAGATCGAGATTTAGTTTGTTGGGCTGATCCTGCCGCAT
>NZ_JACSIQ010000287.1:0-527 GCF_018812105.1 Gluconobacter sp. P1D12_c | reverse complement strand
GCTTTGCACTATCCCCAGGATTTGCCTTATGCTTTGCACTATCATCAGGTACGATGATAGCATGAAGATGAGGAAAAGCCTCATCATCATGCCAGATGACTGTCTTCAACTGGTCCCCATACGTGCCCTGCAACCACTTGACGTCCCCATACGTGCCCTGCAACCACTTGGCATCCATCTCACTTGGCCAAGACAGAACAATGCACGCCATAGTATTTTGAGTGCTTCTGATTTTCCTGCTCTTGCCATTCTTCTGAACATCAACAGCACCATCGCAAGCCTGCTCATGCTCACGCTCAAGAGCTTCTAAATCCTGACCAAAAACGAGAACCGGCTTGCCTGGATTTTCAACATGCAAACAGGCATCCGGATTTCTCCGGGTAGCCTCATCTATAGTCTCTTTAATATTCCACTTCTTAGACTTCGTTGCCTTGTCGGAAGGCTTTACAAGCACTTTACGACTCAGCATCTCAAAATGTGCGAATTGATAACTCATGATCTCAAAATGTGCGAATTGATAACTCATG
>NZ_JACSIQ010000286.1:0-527 GCF_018812105.1 Gluconobacter sp. P1D12_c | reverse complement strand
GTGATTGGTTCGTGATTTCAAGCTTTTGGCGATTTGATTGACAGTTCCTTGGGTCGCTTTCGCTCTGCGTATTGCTCAGATCGTGGCTGCCCAACTGGATGACTACGCCCTCGCGTTCAACCTTGCAAGGAAGAGAAAGCGGCGCATGATGTAGATAATATTTGCCAGGCCGATCCTCATGGTGGCCCGGGTGATACCCACGGTTCGCACGAACAGACCCGTCTGCGATTTCAGATCGGCAAAGACATGCTCGACACGCGACCGGATCACCGATTTCCCTGCGTTGGACCGCTGGATGTGGCGGGTCATGGGCTTKAGATGCGGCTTTTTCCTGTGGACCTGTGAGACAAAGCCCTGCTTTTCCATGACGTCTTCGTTGGCTTTCGAGCGATACGCGGTATCGGCCCAGACGCTTGAGGCGGTATTGGCTTTATGCAGAAGCCCCTCTCTCAATGGCGCGCCATCACTGGGGGCGGCATCTGTTGTCTTCCATTTGCGTATGAACCGATACTTCCGGTCGATGTAGA
>NZ_JACSIQ010000285.1:0-527 GCF_018812105.1 Gluconobacter sp. P1D12_c | reverse complement strand
GCAGCTTGGTTTCTTTGATGTTGAAGAGCGTTTGACTCGCTTGAGCGGGCTTGGCGATCAGCTCGAAGCGCTTTCCCGGACTGTGGATTTTGAAGTGTTCCGTCCTGATCTGGAGAAGGCACTGGCCTATTCAGATGGAAGCAAAGGCGGGCGACCGCCATTTGATCCGGTGCTGATGTTCAARATCCTGGTGATCCAGACGTTGAACAATTTGTCTGATGAGCGGACGGAATATCTGATCAACGATCGCCTGTCGTTCATGCGCTTCCTTGGGCTGGGGCTTTCAGATCGTGTTCCTGATGCCAAAACACTCTGGCTGTTCCGTGAGCGCCTGACGCAGGTGGGAGCGATCGAGGGTCTGTTCAACCGTTTTGACGCGACCCTGCGGCACGCCGGCTATCTGCCGATGTCGGGCCAGATCCTGGATGCAACGCTGGTGGCGGCTCCAAAGCAGCGCAACACGAACGCCGAGAAAGCCGATCTCCGGGCAGGCCGTATTCCCGAAGACTGGCAGGACAAGYCGKCAA
>NZ_JACSIQ010000284.1:0-529 GCF_018812105.1 Gluconobacter sp. P1D12_c | reverse complement strand
TTAAGGAAGCGAAGGAATCACGCGGAGAGATTTTTGATGCAGGACCGTCTGAGAATGGGTGTGAGTCATCTTCTCGGATAGGTTTTTATGAGCTTCTTCGTCGCAACAGTGGGAACAAGGTTGATGTGTTTAAACATCTTGAACGCATTGGCAGGGATGAGGCCATAAGGCTTCAATCTGATCGCATTGCTGACAGGCTTGAAGGTCTGGGGATTCCGTCTAGGCGTAAGAAGCAGGATGGCACCTTTTTCAAGGTGGGTTTGCTGTCTGGATTAGCTAAGCAGATGGATGAACAGTTTAGGCATATCATGTTCATTCCTGCTGTTGCTGTTGCTGAGCGTCGCCAGTTGAGGAATGAGCTGACCTATTGGATTGATAACATTCTCCCGAATAAGGGGAAGTATCTGCGGTACATGGTTATCACCTGCGGTGAGAACGTCCGCATATATGATGACCTCAAGGCGGAGCATAGGAAATGGACACGCAAGCTCTCTGATTGCTTCCGTTGGCTCAATCAAAAATATGGTTC
>NZ_JACSIQ010000283.1:0-529 GCF_018812105.1 Gluconobacter sp. P1D12_c | reverse complement strand
ATATGACTTAGCTTTGATGACCCTTAGGGCCTCAAATTTCGTATATGAACGACCTACGGATTCCATCCGAGACCACCACTATTGGCGGTCTTGTGTTGAACCATCGCCATCAGTTGTGTTATAATACTGATGTGGGTCGGGTTGTGACGTTCCTGCGTCATGAGCCTTCTCCTAACCTATCGGGCTTCTTCGATGTAATCCGCCAAGATATCCATCGATATAACCTCGACTCACATTCTACCATAAAAATCAGATTATCAAGAACCATCCCACACAGATCGCCTACGGCCACACTACGTGGCTCCCGCTCTGCGCTCGCTCTGTGATGCAGGACACAGCAAATCTCAGCTAATTATCTGCTCATGAAGCGAAGCAGTTAGAGCTATCTTTTTAATACTGATTTAGCCTTTATCATGGAGGTCGAAACCCCAATGCTAGACCCCGGACCTTCGGGGTCGTCGCTCTAGGCAATAGAGCGATCAGAACCGTTTTGAGGCTTCGCCTTAGGTTCCCACGTCGCCTGGAATGA
>NZ_JACSIQ010000282.1:0-531 GCF_018812105.1 Gluconobacter sp. P1D12_c | reverse complement strand
ATGTGTTTAAACATCTTGAACGCATTGGCAGGGATGAGGCCATAAGGCTTCAATCTGATCGCATTGCTGACAGGCTTGAAGGTCTGGGGATTCCGTCTAGGCGTAAGAAGCAGGATGGCACCTTTTTCAAGGTGGGTTTGCTGTCTGGATTAGCTAAGCAGATGGATGAACAGTTTAGGCATATCATGTTCATTCCTGCTGTTGCTGTTGCTGAGCGTCGCCAGTTGAGGAATGAGCTGACCTATTGGATTGATAACATTCTCCCGAATAAGGGGAAGTATCTGCGGTACATGGTTATCACCTGCGGTGAGAACGTCCGCATATATGATGACCTCAAGGCGGAGCATAGGAAATGGACACGCAAGCTCTCTGATTGCTTCCGTTGGCTCAATCAAAAATATGGTTCAAATCTGTATTTCAGGGGGACTGAGTTCACTCATAATGAGGATCATGAAACCCTTAACATGCATATGAATATCCTCTTTGATCTGCCGTATTTGAAGGGGAACGGCTGGCAGGATTTTCTTGCTG
>NZ_JACSIQ010000281.1:0-531 GCF_018812105.1 Gluconobacter sp. P1D12_c | reverse complement strand
CGTTGACAAAAGGTCTATACACTCATCCTGAGATCTGATTCACTGGTTGCTTCAACGCAGACGGTACGGTGGAGCGGGCATGGCACGAGGTGATCTGACGGATCAGGAATGGGCGATAATTGGTCCGCTTCTGCCGCCTGAGCGCGGACGTTGGGCTCGACCAGCTGGAGACAACCGCCTGTTTCTCAATGGTATGCTGCATGTTCTGCGCACAGGCTGTCCGTGGCGGGACATGCATGAGCGCTACGGCAAATGGAACTCGGTCTATGTCCGGTTCCGGCGTTGGGCTGAGCAGGGGGTGTGGGATGCTCTGCTGCAAACCCTGATAGACCTCGACCTGACCGATAACTGGCAGCATATGGTCGACAGTACCGTAGTCCGTGCCCATTCACAGGCTACGGGCGCAAAAGGGGGGCTCATTCGGAGGCTTTTGGTCGATCACGCGGCGGCTTTACGAGCAAGATCCATGTCCGATGTGACAATCAGGGATGCCCTCTTGGCTTTGTCCTTACCGGAGGCCAGGTCTCGGAC
>NZ_JACSIQ010000029.1:0-8309 GCF_018812105.1 Gluconobacter sp. P1D12_c | reverse complement strand
CCTGCGATATAGGCCGGACAAATGCGACGCCGCGTCTTGTTGCCCAGACCTTCCAGATACGGGGCGAGCCAGCACTCAAGATCCGCTTGCCAATCTTCTTCCAATGCCAGCCTCCGTCAAAGCTGGCTCCCCATGAATTACGCMATCAGCACCATGGGAATCCTAAAAATCATACTTCTGTCAAAGTAGTGCTAGGTAGTATCGTACTTTAAGAGCGCACACGTCTATAGCGCCGCATTAGCGATTCAATTTGAAGGGTTTTTCGAACCCTCCAGGTTCACAGGAAAAAACCACATCTCAAGCCCATGCCACGGCATATCCAGAAGTTGAATGCTTGAAAGTCCGTTATCCGCTCGGGTGTCGAGCATATATTTGCCGACCAGAAGTCAGAGACGGGGCTGTTCGTCCGAACTGTCGGTATCAAACGGACCATTTGGCCAATATCGTCTACAATATGAGCCGCTTTCTCTTCCTGGAACAGATCAGCGCGAGTACGTGCCATCGCAGGTGGCGATACTCCCCGGTCTGTTCAAAACTTAGAACGAAAATCAGCTTCAGGAAGCTTCAATCAAATCGCCAAAAACCAAAAATCAGAACCAAGGTACATCAATTAACGGTTCTTCAATCCCTCATACACTCTCCTCGAGAGCAGGCCTGATTATGGCGTTACAATCGAAGCTTGTTTCTCCGCGAAGTCGTTTTCCTGAGGATGTGGTCTGCTTCTCTCATCGCGGCCTCAAGCTCGGTAAAGTCGGGCTTCCACATCGCTGCCTGTTGTTCGGAGAGCGTTGATACCAGATCTGACGGGCGCAGTTCGTCAGGCAGAGCAGGATCAGTGTCTTCTAGGGGATAAGACGCAAGCCTGCGCGGCGGCATCAGAGCCTCGCGTAAAGGCTCAAAGCCCCGCAAGGCAAACAGCCGCCGCGCGGAGCGATGCGTCACTTCCACCACAAATCCCCTGCTTTCGAACCGTTCCAGAAGGTCCAGGGCAGCGTTAACAGACATCTTGAGGAGGTCTGCCAGCGTCGTCGCGGACGTCAGAGGCCGAGCGGCCAGGATGTCGATGGCCGCAGGGGCTCGCGAGTGCCGACGCTGCGCGCCGGCTTCTCTGCGGGCCATGACCCACTGGCGTTCCATGCCACGCAGCATCTCGGTCATGGAGTGGGCTTCTGCCGTCACGGCTCTGAGGAAAACCGGAACCCATCGCACAGGATCATGAGGCGCTCCGGCACGAAGCGCCGCAGGACCTGTTAGGGGAAGGGCGCTGCGCATCACGCCCCGTTTGCGCCACAGAACGCCAAGTGCGGCCCGGAACGGAGCTCTTTGTCCTCCCTGATGCAGCCAGTCATGAAACGCGCTCGCCGCACCGAGGAGGGGTCCACACGGTCTGATGAAAGGCCGGAGATGAGAGAGAGCCCGTGCAATCTCATGCCGTTGTGTTGCAGAAGGATGGGTCTGCCACTGATAGAGCCGAAACGCTGTTTGTGCCGCTTCCACCAAAGCAAACCGGTCAGCGCCCTCAAGGTCCTGCGTGGGGAGGCGCAGGCCTTCCAGGACAGCCGCCAGGTGCCAAGGATCAATGGCCTGGCCATCGACCTGCGCCTGGGCCCGGACAGCGTCGAGACGGGCGCGATAGAGGAAGGCCTCCTTCAGGGGGTGGTTCTGGAGCCGCTGATCGAGACGACCGATGGTTATCGATGCCGCGGTCAGGTCGACCGCCACGTCAGAGACCTGAAGCGTCGTACGCGTCGGCAAGAGCATCACGGCATCGCCGGCGCAGGACCATGGAGCATCAGTGCCGTCACATCCCAGAGCTTGAAGGTGGCCTTCAGCGTGAGCCGAGACAGGTTTGAAGAGAGAGCGAAGAAAGACATCAAGTCATGTTAAATCGGCCTTAGCTTGGATTTGCAAATTTTTTCAAAAGTCGCCCCCTCTTCACCCCCTATGTCCGTTAATTCCTATTATCGGACATAGGGGTTTTTCCATCAGGCCATGAAATTTGTGGGAATTCCTCACCGACGTGAATGACGGTTCAGCGGGATTTTCCAACCTAAATGGCATTCTGTCAGCGGCCTGAGTACTCAGGCCCCAGTCCCGCGACGCCTATCTCGCACTCTGAATCACGATAAAAAACTTCTAGATCGCAACATAGATTCACCCAAGATCACAGGAAGCCGCATCTCAAAACCAGGCCCCCAGATCTAGCGGTTGGATGTTAGCAGGCTCGTCATCTGATCTCGCGTGGAACATGTTTTCGCCAACTAGAAATCATAGATAGGACTGTTTACCCGCACTGCCGATATCATGCGGGCTACCATGAGGGTCGGGTTGGTCAATATCATCCCCAATATGCACTGCTTCCTGTTCCTGGAGCGGATCCGCACCATCGCGTAACAATCCAGAGCACGGAATCGCCCATTTTTCTCCAGACACAAGCCGGAACTCGTCACGCAGAAACCGAAATTATCGTCCATGACGCCCGAAATCAGATCTCCAAGGCTTCAATCAATGGCTCTTCGAAGTTCTCATGTGATGGGGAGGCAGTCGCCTCCCCATCATCATCTAACAGCGTGTTTATCCGACCTGGCGCAGATCAGAGCGCACAGTGTGATCTTCCATAAGGTATGGTCCGCCGGACACAACCTGAATGGAGAGAATGCTTGGCTCCCTGCTAACGATATCTCCGTTCTGTAGCGACAGAGCTGCATCACCGTCTGTCCAGCGGTATCTGGAAGATTCCAGCCCATGCCATCCTGACAGGTGAGACAGGGAAAGATGCGCTGTCAGACTGATTGTCTGACGGGAAGCAAAGAGTGAAACATCCCCGACAAGAACGCCCAGATTACGACGATCATCCACGAACGGTCCGATCGTGTCGCTCGGACGGCTGGTCCGGGAGACCAGACGCACTGTCGCAACATTCGCGGGGATCATGAACATGACCCGATCGTTTGCCTGACGCAGCGGACGGATAACCTGACCAAAGTTGGTGACCAGATGCAGGTCCGGGTCTGTGGTCAGTTCAGGCTGAGGCGCAGCACTGGGGGCGCGTGCCGCAATGGCTGCATGGATCGGCTCAACGAAGGCCCGGGAGGTCTCAAGCGGCAGCGTTGATGAACCGCCCGTTTTTCTGGAACCACCAAAGAGGGCCGTCACGGTGTGATTGTCGAACTGGTCACGGTTGCCCGTGTCGAGATAGCTCTCGGTTAGTGCATTTTCAGCCCAAACCGCTTCATGGCTGTCCAGTTCAACGTGATAGTACGTGTAGCTGTTGATCGTGCGATCAATCAGGATTGAAGCGCCATTGACCAGCATACGGGCCGGAACAAGCTTGCCCTCGAAGACCATGCAGTGTTCCTGCGTCACCAGCAGGTCACGGGACGGAACACCCTCTGCAAGCGCGCCCTCGCGAATGCGGACGAGCCAGTTTTCTTCCGGCACAGGCTGGCTGGAGACGGTGATGGAACGATGACCCAGCCATTTGACAGGCATGGCCCCCTTCGGCGTCATGACCAGCGTACCCGGCACGAGCGTTTCGACCGTGGCTTCGCCATCCGGCGTCATCAGCGAGGTGCCTTCTGCAAAGCACGTCGTGTAAATCAGGCCACCATTGCTGTCAGACGACAGGGTGTAACCGTAACTGCTGGCGCCTGGTACATTGAGCGAGTATGTGCCGCCGGAAGTATAGAACGTGATGCCAGTGGATGTTGTGGTGACGCTGGTGACACTGGCAGCTGGAACTGATGCTAGTTCGATCGTATCCGTGGGTGACCAACCCGAAATTGTATTGGTTGGCATTGTCGTGCCGCTGATGACAAGACCGGCACCATCCCCAGAAAGCAGGATACTGTTGCTTCCGACTGTGCCGTTAACGACAAGTGTACCACCAGAGGAGACGACAGCCTGGCCAGAAATGATGCCGCCAGAGGCTACACTAACTGTACCACCATTCTTGATCGACGGCGTAGAAATAGACGCGCCACTTAAAACATTAAATGTAACGTTATTGGATACAGTCCAAGTTCTGGTATCTTTGAATCCGCTCTCGAAATTAATTATACCGCCATTTGAAGTGAAGGATGTATTATTAGTCCCGCTTGTTGGTGTGTAAACATCCATGGTTCCACCATCAAGCACAACGTTAGACGTTGTACCGCCGCTGACCACGACCGTCCCTCCGGACAAGATGTGTCCGCCGCTTAACAGGGCACCTGACTTAACAATATAGTTGCCGCCGGAGGAGACCCAGTACGATGAAGATGTATTTGTGAATGTTACACCGCTTTCGAGAGTAATTGTTCCTCCGTTGCCACCCGATGTAAATCCTACCGAAGCTCCACCGGACGTCTTGATGACATCGACGGATCCACCGTCTACGAACATGTCCTTGGCAAGGCCATTGTTTATAACCGCACTTCCTCCAGTCTCAATCACCGTACTGGAAGCTGTTCCGCCTAGAACATTGAGAATACCACCGCTGCCGATTGTCTGGTTAATAACCGTACCACCACGCTGTGTAATGGTATTCCCATCCGTCACCGCAGAAGTATTAGATCCATTTAGAGTGCCACTGGAGATCGTAATAAGACCGTCTGATCCCTGGAACTGATAACCTGAAATCGTATTACCGTTGAGGTTAAGGGTACCACCACTGATGGTAATGTCAGACGAATAGGTGCTTCCGTAAAAATTGGCGACACCGCCGCTGGCAATGTTCTGGTTTGTTGCGGATGCATAATAGGAGATATTTTCAACAACCCCAGAGCCGATTGTTCCTCCCGACACGGTTGCAGACTGCGTTGCGCTAATCGTGCCACTCAAGATTGCCGCATTATCGAGAATGATACTGGCGTTGGCGCCCGAGGCATAGGCGCTGTTTACGATGGCCCCAGCTTGCGCACTCAGAACACCGCCGACGCCATTTGCGCTTGTTACAAGGCCGCCCGATGAAACGACAATTGTGCCGCCGTTGCGAAGATATGGGTTGATTGCGGTACCGCCTGACTCGACATAGCGCGTACCACCACTGCTAATGGCAGTCTGGTATGATGATCCACCAGCCTCGATATAGTCTACACCGGTGCCTGACAAGACACCACCCGTAACTATTCCCCCTGATTGTACATAGCGCGTACCATAATTAGTTTGACCCGCAGCAGTACCGCCGTTCTGGACGTATTCAACGTTTCCCGCGTTAACCTGACTACTAGTAGTTTGTCCGGAAGTAACAGATGTCGTCGCCATTTGATCAAGCTCCAGCTTTTCGGGGGTAGTTAATAACAAACCAACATTACCCTCCTATCGCCTGTAGACAGCAACGATATGAAATAAAAGGAAATTGTTTTTTGGAACTTTTTAACCAAATGGAAACCAGTATCATTTTCGTGAAAAAAACCCTGTTTTCGGTATGTTAAAAAAATATCACACCTAATATAAAATAAATTCTAAAATTATTCTTTTGGATTCTTACAACAAAAATTTCGTCAAGAACTGGATAATTTGGAGTCCAATCTGGAAACCTAGGAAATCCAATACATTCGCTGCAACGTATACCAAAGAAAATTGTCGGACTGATTATTTTCTCAGGCCCTTACAACTCATATTTTTAGTGATTATATTTTCGGGTTTTCGAGAAAAATCCATTTTATGCGAAACTTTTGGTAATGATTTATTTTCGGTACTTTCTGGATGGTAAATTTAAAATTTCTTGATTATTTCTCAGGTTTTTCCAATTAGACTTCGAGTAATCCGCAGAACATTTTCTGACTGGTCCACGGACTTATTTATCAGAGATTAATGATAGTGTTTAATACTCTACGCATGACACAAAGGCTTCGCATTGAACGAAGTGAGAAGCCGTTTTTGTAGGATGCCGGAGTAATCCGGCCGGAAGCTGCTTTATTCTGCCCCCAAAAGTACCGCTTCTTTTGTCAGGCACCCGCTACTTCAACAAAGATGCACAGACTTCTGGGGATCTTCCTCTGCCCCTGTTCTTGGAAAAGAAGCAGAGGAAGTTATTCAGCTCAGGCCTGACGGATGTCTGAGCGCTTCGAGGGCTCGGCAAAATATGGACTTCAGAGCCAGAAAGATTCATCATCAATCCAACCCATCAAACCCCGGGACTAAACACCTTATGTGTTTCCAGCCTGTTATGATGACCTCATGAACGCCCCTGGCCAGGGGCGTTCATGAGGTGAGATACAGCGCTTAACACCTGGTAGCCTGACCACGTTTTCTAGCAGGCTGATCTCGCCTCTCTTCACCGTCTCGAACAGTTGACGGCGGCCCGCTTTCGGGACCGCGAACATAAGAAAGAGAGAGTGATATGTGTTCGGAAACCGTCATTGGAATAGATGTGTCCCGAGACTGGCTTGATGGCTTTTGCCTGCCAGAAAAGCAGAGATTTCGTTTTCAGAATTCACCTGATGGCCATGCCAGATTACTGGAAATTCTTCAGAGTATGCCGGACGGTCTTAAGGTTGGGTTTGAAGCCACCGGTGGACAGGAATGGGCACTCTGGCGTGTTCTCATCAGTATGGGACTCAATGCAGTCCAGTTGCCCCCTGCACAGATCAAAGCTTTCGCACTCTCCATAGGGGAAACGCGCGAAAACCGATCAGATCGATGCGGAATTGATTGCGCGCTTTATGGCTTTTCGTCCAGAAGCAGGACGAACACTGCCGGATGTAAAACTCCAGTTTCTGCGGGCACTGACGGTGCGCAGAGCTCAGATGGTGGAGGCACGTAAACGGCTTTCTGCCCAGATTTCGGCGCGCCGCAAGCAGGGTGTGAGCGCTGAACTGGAGGATATGGACAGCAGTCTCAAAGCATTTCTCGAAAGCCAGATCAGCGAGCTTGAACAACGGATTGAAAGCGTTATCGCAGAGGCAGAGGAACTCTCCGCCAAAGCAGAACTTCTCCGTTCCATTCCTGGTATCGGCCCGGTATCAGTCGCCATGCTTCTCGCAGAAATGCCGGAACTCGGCCGTATGACGGCGACAGAAGCTGCTGCCATGGCCGGACTTGCACCAATGGCTCACGATAGCGGCGCGGTGCGTGGGAAACGTGTCATTTCAGGGGGAAGAAGATCTCTCCGCCACGTTCTGTTCCAGGCAGGATTGGCAGCTGCCTGCCATAATCCAGTTCTGAAAGCTGTTGCCAAGCGCATGAAAGAGCGGGGTAAACCACATAAATTGGTGATCGTCGCTATCGCACGGCGTCTCGTCACAATCGCCAACGCTGTCCTCAAAACCGGAGTGCCATGGCGCATTAGCTCCGCCGCTTAAACACAGTTGCTAGCCCGCGACATCGGCAGGGATTTCTGTGACTCGATATGCGTGATGGGAATCTCGAAGATCCGGGAGGCAGCAAGACGTCACCGTGGCAGGGCTATGGCGAAAACGTAGTGCTCATCGCTATCGGGTATGGCCCGCCATCAAGCTGTAGCGTGCCGAAGGTGACGGGATCATAAATCGGCGTTTCTATGCCGTCTGCTGACGGACGGCTTATGGCACCTCTTTAAGTTTTTGCTTTGCAGATCGCTGAGACAACCAATAAATGGAAAGACTTGGAGCGTCTGCTCGGATTTCTTCGAGCTTGTTGGCAGCCTGTGCACGCCATGCAAGATCACCCGGCTCGACAAATTCGCGCCGTAGAGTTCGCACTTGCCTCAAGTGCCGTGTCTGCCCAACGTCGAAAATCATCTAGGCTCAGGACCTATTGATTTTTGTAGGGAATTTTGATTCAGGCTCTGTAAGGAGACTGAAGATGAGCGACCTGTTTTGGCTGACGGACGATCAGATGGAGCGCCTGCGACCGTTTTTTCCCAAGAGCCACGGCAAACCTCGTGTTGATGACCGCCGCGTGCTGAGCGGCATCATTTTCGTGAACCGCAATGGTCTGCGCTGGCGGGATGCGCCCCGGGAATACGGCCCACACAAGACGCTCTACAACCGCTGGAAGCGTTGGGGCGACATGGGCATTTTCATGCGGATGATGGATGGCCTGTCTGCCGAAAAGGCAGAGCCCCAGACCATTATGATTGATGCGACCTATCTCAAAGCACATCGCACGGCTTCAAGCCTGCGGCTAAAAAAGGGGATCCAGGGCGTCTGATCGGACGGACAAAAGGTGGCATGAATACGAAGCTGCATGCGATCACGGATCAGAACGGACGACCGCTGAGCTTCTTCATGACGGCGGGACAGGTCAGTGATTACACCGGTGCCGCTGCTCTGCTGGACAGCCTGCCCATGGCACAGTGGATGCTGGCGGACCGGGGTTATGATGCTGACTGGTTCAGGGATGCC
>NZ_JACSIQ010000280.1:0-532 GCF_018812105.1 Gluconobacter sp. P1D12_c | reverse complement strand
TCTCTTTTTTCGGTGGAAAACTGCGGTTTTTACCCCAAAAGGGGGGGTAATTATGCACGGCATAAACGGGCGACATCCGAGAACCGTGCAAGAGAGTATTTGCTCAGGAAGAAGGAGCGAATGGGACGGTCAGCGGCCCCGACCTCGGCTATTCTCCCGCGAGCGATTCCGGCCAATTTCTCTGGCTCGTTCCCGTTGAGCCTCAACCGCCTGATCTTGGAGTTTCTGGCGTAGCTGTTGGGCCAGTTTCACGCAGCCCTCGATAACCTTCTCCCGGTATTGGGTCGGAATATCCCTCAGAGCCTTCACAAGAGGCTCCAGACGGCTCTGAAGCTGTTTCAGGCTCTCTCTGTCTTCCTTGGCCCGTTTGGTCGCTGTGCGGGCAACTGTGGCGCTCTGAACGGCAGGTTCATAATGCTGCTGAACGGTCTGACTGATGCGTTTTGCCACCTGCTCAGGGTCTTCCACAACACGGCTAAAAATCCCCTTCTTGAGCACCTGCGGTTCTAGGTCAGCAGGGGTCAGGTTTTTG
>NZ_JACSIQ010000279.1:0-532 GCF_018812105.1 Gluconobacter sp. P1D12_c | reverse complement strand
ACGCCAGAAAAAAAAATCAGTGCCCAGAAGTATATGGAGAGGCAAAAAAATACATAAATGATCAGGTTGCTACGCAGCGGGGCTGATCCGCTCCAGAAAGATGAAGCGGCGCATATGGAGGGTTCGAAAAACCCCCTGGTATTGAGGTCTGCTCTGTGATTCCATTTCCCCTTAGTTGATTGGGGATGATGAAAGATGAAGCAGCCGGGTTTCTTTGATGTTGAAGAACGGCTTGCMCGCTTGAGCGGGCTTGGWGATCAGCTCGAAGCATTTTCCCGGACTGTGGATTTTGARGTSTTCCGCCCTGATCTGGAGGGTTCGAAAAACCCTTGGCTCTGAGCTGTTCTGTGTGATTCCATTTCTTCGGCGTTGATTGGGGATGCTGKAAGATGAAGCAGCCTGGTTTCTTTGATGTTGAAGAGCGCCTTGCTCGGCTGAGCGGGCTTGGCGATCAGCTGGAGGCCTTTTCCCGGACTGTGGATTTTGAGGTGTTCCGCCCTGATCTGGAGCTGGCTCTGGCCTATTCAGACGG
>NZ_JACSIQ010000278.1:0-533 GCF_018812105.1 Gluconobacter sp. P1D12_c | reverse complement strand
CTCACCGCAGGTGATAACCATGTACCGCAGATACTTCCCCTTATTCGGGAGAATGTTATCAATCCAATAGGTCAGCTCATTCCTCAACTGGCGACGCTCAGCAACAGCAACAGCAGGAATGAACATGATATGCCTAAACTGTTCATCCATCTGCTTAGCTAATCCAGACAGCAAACCCACCTTGAAAAAGGTGCCATCCTGCTTCTTACGCCTAGACGGAATCCCCAGACCTTCAAGCCTGTCAGCAATGCGATCAGATTGAAGCCTTATGGCCTCATCCCTGCCAATGCGTTCAAGATGTTTAAACACATCAACCTTGTTCCCACTGTTGCGACGAAGAAGCTCATAAAAACCTATCCGAGAAGATGACTCACACCCATTCTCAGACGGTCCTGCATCAAAAATCTCTCCGCGTGATTCCTTCGCTTCCTTAACCTCTGGAACGTATTCTAAACCACCAGCAGGAAGCCTGAAGCGTCGCCTGTCTTCCTGTTCCGAACGACMCGCAAAACGCAGATTCTCATCAGCAGAAA
>NZ_JACSIQ010000277.1:0-534 GCF_018812105.1 Gluconobacter sp. P1D12_c | reverse complement strand
GGATTCCATCCGAGACCACCAGTCTTGGCGGTCTTGTGTTGAACCATCGCCATCAGTTGTGTTATAATACTGATGTGGGTCGGGTTGTGACGTTCCTGCGTCATGAGCCTTCTCCTAACCTATCGGGCTTCTTCGATGTAATCCGCCAAGATATCCATCGATTTAACCTCGACTCACATTCTACCATAAAAATCAGATTATCAAGAACCATCCCACACAGATGGCCTACGGCCACACTACGTGGCTCCCGCTCTGCGCTCGCTCTGTGATGCAGGACACAGCAAATCTGAGCTAATTATCTGCTCATGAAGCGAAGCAGTTTGAGCTATCTTTTTAATACTGATTTAGCCTTTAGCATGGAGGTCGAAACCCCAATGCTAGACCCCGGACCTTCGGGGTCGTCGCTCTAGGCAATAGAGCGATCAGAACCCTTTTGAGGCTTCGCCTTAGGTTCCCACGTCGCCTGGAATGACTCAAGCCACTCCTTCGCAATCCTATCGCAATCACGCATTAAATCATCCAACGTGTAGACAG
>NZ_JACSIQ010000276.1:0-535 GCF_018812105.1 Gluconobacter sp. P1D12_c | reverse complement strand
CGCGAGCGCTGTCGAGGTTCAGGGATCGTACACACTCCAGGCGTTCCAGCAATCGCAGGATATTGCGCGCGGCTGGTGACAAGGGCGGGTTACGCAGCCACGAGAGCCAGGAGGCACTGCGATCGCCACGACGCTCCAGCATTTTGTCCAAACGACAACGGGTTTCCGGCGGCAGATCCCCTGCAAGGACGTCATGGACAAGGTGATCGGCCTGCTGGCGAGCACGGCGCACCAAGGCTTCAATGACAGTGACCGACGGCAGGAGAATGCTTCGGCGACGCATCTCGTCAATCAGGATCGCAGCCATGCGGGATGGCTGGGTCACATGATGTGCAATTGGCATCGCGAAACCGGTCATGTCATGAAATGCCGACCGATCGAAGGTTCGGTAGCCATAACGCTTCATCAGGTGGGCCAGATGGGATCGACGGGTTTCGTCACGACGTCCGTAATGGGACCAGAGCCCAGGGGACAGGTCGAGCTGCCGCGCAACAAATGACAGAATGGGAGCCGGTGGTGTTTCACCAGATTCCAG
>NZ_JACSIQ010000275.1:0-535 GCF_018812105.1 Gluconobacter sp. P1D12_c | reverse complement strand
TTTCACATCCTTCACAGGAAAAGAATGGTCAATATAATGGTCATGCAAACAAGTCATGATATCGTAAGGCTTTTCCCAACAGCAATAAACCTCGACCCCATTCCCAAACATATAACGAATAGCCTTGGTCTCATAACGTGCCTTCAATCGCACAGCCTTTATATTGAACAGATTTTCAAGCCTCTGTACTTCTCTCTCTATTTCTCTATATTTTTCCTTCTTTACCATATCCATAACAATCTCCGACCCTCAGTTTGTGGGGTACTGGAAACTTATTGTAGCAGATAGAAATCAATATTTGACTTGTCATAGTGTCCGACTATGACAATTACATTGTCGTCGGTCCTGCGGAGCTTCAAAGATACCAGTCTGCAAGCTCCTGAAAGGCGTCCTGATTAGCTTCGAAGTATTCGGAATCCGGAACCTCAATAGGAGGCTCATCAAGCTCTACGGGGTCTTGTAGACGCTCTATGTCGAGAACCTTTGACAGCATCCCATCTTCTAAGACGCTACCCCCACCTCTACCCATGTGAGA
>NZ_JACSIQ010000274.1:0-535 GCF_018812105.1 Gluconobacter sp. P1D12_c | reverse complement strand
AGGCCGACAGGTGCGGCGTTTTTTCGTCCCGGTGAATGATGGCAGCGATCACGTTGTCCTTGCCGTGCCGCTCCTGAATCCAGCGCAACGCCTCGTTCAAATAGGGGTCACGACACGAAAGTGTACTTTACGTACGCTTAGAGTGAACCCAACAAGAACGTTGAGGCTGTTCTGCTGAGAGTTCGATAGACAGTTGGCCGAGAAATAGAAAACAGTTCTGAAAGATCGCTGATGGAGTAATCGCCGGTATCATACATCCGGCGAAGCTCTTTTTGCTGACGTTCAGAAAGCTTGGGTTTCTTTCCGCGTAGTTTACCTTTGTCGCGTGCAACGGCCATCCCTTCACGAGTACGCATCCGGATCAGATCGGCTTCAAACTCCGCGAAAGTCGCAAGGATGTTGAAGAACAACTTGCCCATTGGATCAGACGGATCGTGAATACTGTTCCCAAGTTGAAGCTTCACGCCACGGGATGCCAGGCTGTCGCCAATAAGCCGTGCATCAGGGACAGAGCGGGCCAGTCGATCAAGCTTTG
>NZ_JACSIQ010000273.1:0-535 GCF_018812105.1 Gluconobacter sp. P1D12_c | reverse complement strand
GTATGATACCGGCGATTACTCCATCAGCGATCTTTCAGAACTGTTTTCTATTTCTCGGCCAACTGTCTATCGAACTCTCAGCAGAACAGCCTCAACGTTCTTGTTGGGTTCACTCTAAGCGTACGTAAAGTACACTTTCGTGTCGTGACCCCTATTTGAACGAGGCGTTGCGCTGGATTCAGGAGCGGCACGGCAAGGACAACGTGATCGCTGCCATCATTCACCGGGACGAAAAAACGCCGCACCTGTCGGCCTACGTGGTGCCAAAAGACCCCGATACAGGCCGCCTGAATTGCCGCCGGTTCCTCGGTGGTGCCAAGGCCCTGAACGAGATGCAGACCGACTTTGCGCGAGTTGTGGGACGCCCTGTCGGACTGGAACGCGGCATCGAAGGAAGCAAGGCCACCCACACCAAGCTGAAAACCTACTACGGGGCGCTAGAACGGGACGCACCCGAGCACAAAAACCTGACCCCTGCTGACCTAGAACCGCAGGTGCTCAAGAAGGGGATTTTTACCCGTGTTGTGGAAGACCC
>NZ_JACSIQ010000272.1:0-536 GCF_018812105.1 Gluconobacter sp. P1D12_c | reverse complement strand
GGAAAGTGTAACGTATAAGGCCCCATGACTGCAAAACATATGGTACCACCTTTATGAGACACAGCACACGGCTGTATTCCATGACGTGTTGCACTTGTCCGGGACAGTCCGTCCAACGATCCCCTTCCGGACACATGAAGGAGACATCCGATCATGGCGCGGCGCCGTCTTCTGACCCGTGAAGCTCTCGCCCGACATTACGAGCCTTCTGTCGATGATCGCGAGATCACGAGACATTTTACACTCAGCCAGGATGACTTCGATCTGATCGCAACCCGCCGCGGAGAAACCTCCCGATTGGGTTTCACGATGGTCATGCTCTACATGCGCTGGCCGGGACGGGTGCTGGAATCTGGTGAAACACCACCGGCTCCCATTCTGTCATTTGTTGCGCGGCAGCTCGACCTGTCCCCTGGGCTCTGGTCCCATTACGGACGTCGTGACGAAACCCGTCGATCCCATCTGGCCCACCTGATGAAGCGTTATGGCTACCGAACCTTCGATCGGTCGGCATTTCATGACATGACCGGTTTCGC
>NZ_JACSIQ010000271.1:0-536 GCF_018812105.1 Gluconobacter sp. P1D12_c | reverse complement strand
ACATTCTCCCGAATAAGGGGAAGTATCTGCGGTACATGGTTATCACCTGCGGTGAGAACGTCCGCATATATGATGACCTCAAGGCGGAGCATAGGAAATGGACACGCAAGCTCTCTGATTGCTTCCGTTGGCTCAATCAAAAATATGGTTCAAATCTGTATTTCAGGGGGACTGAGTTCACTCATAATGAGGATCATGAAACCCTTAACATGCATATGAATATCCTCTTTGATCTGCCGTATTTGAAGGGGAACGGCTGGCAGGATTTTCTTGCTGATGTTCGTGAGAGGATGTCGTGCATTGTTAAGGATGCGGGAACTCTTGAGTCTGTTGATGAGGTCACAAAATATGTGACTAAGCCGAACGATATTGAGACGATGGAGGATGGCCATCTTGAGTGGTTCTATAATGAGACACTCAATACGCGACTGATACAGAGGTACGGATCGTTTAAGGAGTTCAAGGGGTCTCTTAATGATGAGAGGCTTCGCATCGTTCGAGATCAGTCTGATGGATCTCTGAAGATGATGAAGAAG
>NZ_JACSIQ010000028.1:0-9542 GCF_018812105.1 Gluconobacter sp. P1D12_c | reverse complement strand
TGATACCGGCGATTACTCCATCAGCGATCTTTCAGAACTGTTTTCTATTTCTCGGCCAACTGTCTATCGAACTCTCAGCAGAACAGCCTCAACGTTCTTGTTGGGTTCACTCTAAGCGTACGTAAAGTACACTTTCGTGTCGTGACCCCATATTGAAGGTGGTTCGCTTGATGGCGCTGGCAACGCTGAAGATGGTTACATCATTCGCGGTGGCCGCGAGATGAACTGGAACTACGACAATCTCTGGGATATTTTTCAGGATATCCAGGCAATCGAGCTTCCGTCGGGATACAGCGTCCTCGACGAATATCGCCTCATCAATGATAATGATCCCAATTATTCGAAAGCCCGGCTTATGCACAAGCAGGGACAGATCCGTGATTTCTCAACCTTCGGCCTTTCTCGTTCACAGCAGTGGCAGTTAATTCGCCTCTTGCTGAAACGTAAGGAGAATCTCGATGACGTTACGATAGAGGATTATTTCAGCGCAGACTTTCTTCAAACCAATTTCTGGTTCTTTTGGCGTTCAATGTTCGCGTTTGAGAATTGGCATAGCTTGCTCGAGATGAAATTGTACATGCATCGTTTCATTGACGCGATCGACGGCCTCAATGACATGTCTGCGCTCGTTTTCCCGAAGTATAACCAGTACGATACTTTTGTACGTCCTCTCGTTGAGCATCTTAAAAAGCAGGGTGTAAAGTTCGAATTCGGCGCACGTGCCTACGACCTCGAGTGGCGGGATGAAGAGGGGAAATGTACTGTCACAGGCATTAGAATGCTCAACCATGGGGCCGCCGACCTTATCTCGGTAAACGAAAAAGACCTTGTATTTGTCTTGACTGGATCAATGACCGAAGGAACCGCGTATGGCGACATGAACCATGCCCCCGTTCTTCAGCGTGGTCGTCACGATCCAGGCAATGATAGTGACTGGGCGTTATGGAAAAACATAGCTAAAAAATCGTCGTTGTTTGGTAAGCCTGAGAAATTCTATAACGATATTGGCAGGTCGATGTGGGAATCTGCCACCATCACCTGCAATCCTTCACCACTGGTAGATCGAATAAAAGAACTCTCTGTCAACGATCCTTATTCAGGCAAGACCGTAACCGGAGGGATCATTACCTTCACTGATTCCAATTGGGTCTTGAGCGTCACCTGTAATCGCCAACCACATTTCCCCGGTCAACCCGGTAATGTATTGGTTCTTTGGGCGTATGCTTTGCTTATGGACAAGGACGGCAATTGTATCAAAAAGCCAATGCCTGCCTGCACTGGCCGCGAAATCCTTCAAGAGCTTTGCCACCATTTGGGCATTACAGACAATCAATTTGAAGCAGTGTTAGCCAATACAAAGGTCCGTCTGGCGCTCATGCCCTATATCACCGCGATGTTCATGCCCCGGAAAGCCGGTGATCGGCCACATGTAGTACCGCAGGGTTGCACAAATCTCGCGCTTATGGGGCAATTCGTGGAAACTTCAAACGACATCGTCTTTACAATGGACTCTTCTATTCGGACAGCCAGAATTGGAGTTTATACTTTACTGGGCTTACAAAAAAAGGTTCCTGATATCAGCCCGGTACAATATGATGTTCGTAATTTAATCAAAGCTGCCCGAGCGATCAATAATGGAAAACCATTCCTGGGTGAATATTTATTACATCTCTTACTTAAAAAGACTTACTACGCCCATATTTTACCACCACTTCCAGATCGGCGACAGGAATTTCGCGAAACTGCCGACGCCGAATTGAAGGGTTTACTCAAAAAGAGCGCTCAGACAATCAATACCGTGGGCAAATGGCTGCAAAAGGCCCGGGAAGAGATTATAGAAAGGATTCGAAAATAACATCATTTCGAAGGGTTAGAGTTTTGGTCAGATCTCAGAGACATAGATGTTTTTTTGGGCCAAAGCCTTAATCTCCCGACCATCACCGGAATGGGCTTTGTCATTGCAGGCCTGCTGGTCATGAACTTCTTGCCAATGTTAGCGGGTCACTGACCTCAATATATTCCTTCTCTTGGAGCTTTCTATGATCAATCCTTTGGTCCCACTTCCTGTCCTGTGCGCCCTTCTCTTCCCAGTCTGCGCTTTTGCGCAAAGCTCCCACGACTGGTTGCCAGAATCTGGTGTTAAATCGCCTTACAGTCCACTTGCCGTCCCAACGACACTTCATCCAGTCACAGCTTCCCTAAACAGTCTACTAAAAACGGGATATCGGATCACCACAACCACAAGCTATGAAGAATCTGGGGCGCTCTTCACGCTTGAGAAGCATGGTCAGACTATTCTCTGTGTGCTCACCCCCCCTAATCCGCAAACGGACCAGAATGTCCCAACATCACGCTGTTGGGCTTTGTAAAGACTGTTATTCCGTAAGAATATGATGCCACCAGATCCACTTTATTAAGTATAGCCCGAAGAAAATTCTTCAGATCCCAAGAGCAAATATTCTGCTCCCAAGCCTAAAAATTGATTTTAGTCTCTAGTGGAAAGTTACGAAACACCTATACACTCTTAGTCATGACGCTCTCATCCTTCGCCCCCTGACCACTTGGCCGAAGTCCTGCCTGTTCTAGAGCAGCGGTCCTAGACCCGGGCAACGCTGGTGCTCGCCCTTGGGAGAGGACGTGGAGATCACCCGGGCCCTGAGCAGGCGGCACTTACTTCCCTTTGAGTTGTATCTGTTGTCGTTGGATTTATGGCGTATTCGTGTAAGCGCGCATTTGGTCGCACTCTGACGGTTTGTCCGGGTCGGTATCCCTGATACAGGTTTCTCAGGGTTTCATTTTCAGACCGAAGGCGATTAGATGCCAGATCTTTTCCAGAATGGTCCGCAGGACAGCACCCGGTCCGTTCTGGTCGCCCTGCTGGCCTGCGGCGTTGTTATTAGCGCGATCTGGATTCTCAAACCATTCCTGCCAGCGACGATCTGGGCCATCACGATCGCAGTTACGACTTGGCCCATGCTGCTCCATCTTCAAGGCTGGGTTGGAAACAGCCGACGAGCAGCCGTTTCCTTGACCATTCTGATCGCGATGGTGCTGTTCATCCTGCCGTTGTGGCTCGCCATTACGACAGTCTCAAGTCACTTCGGCGATATCGCCGCCCTCGCCTCGTCTGCGTCCATTCTGCGTCTTCCGGATGAGCCCAAGTGGCTTGCACGACTCCCTTTGATTGGACCACATATTGGTCCGTTGTGGGCCAGGATGCAGCATATGCAGTTTCCGGAAATGGTCAGGCAAGTCATGCCGTCTCCTGAGACCTTGATTCATAGTTTTCTGGCTTATGCGGGAAGTTTCAGTCTGCTCGCCCTCCAGTTCGTGCTTACGTTAATCATTCTGGGCGTACTTCTCATGCGCGCTGAATCGGCAATTGCGGTCGCTGAGAGTCTGGTGAGCATTCTCGCAGGCAGCCGGGGACGGGAGATGCTTCAGCTTGCCGCTTATACGATCCGGGGTGTTGCATTCGGCGTCACGGTAACGGCGGTCGTTGAAGCCGCTGTGGCGGGGATCGGGCTGAAACTCGCAGGTGCGCCATGGGTCAGTATTCTGACAGCAGTCACCTTCATGGTCTGTCTGTTACAGGCGGGCCCTGGTGTTACCCTGATCCCAGCCGTGATCTGGGTCTATTTTGATCAGGGGCTGATGCCCGCATTGCTTCTGCTAATTGTGACTATTATCACGATCATCATCGATAATGTTTTGCGCCCGTTTCTGATCCGCAAGCAGGCCGATATCCCGCTCATTCTCATCATGCTCGGCGTCATCGGAGGTCTTGGCGGCTTGGGACTGGTCGGGATCTTCATCGGTCCGCTGGTCCTCTCCGTCGCCTATACCCTGACCAAGAGCTGGATTAACGACTCCCGAGTTAAAATCTCGCCTTTGCCGCCCAATTCATTACACTAGCGTTTTCTGTGCTGAATGAATCGGTAAGGATTCCTAGGATGGCGCTGATCTGATTCCAAGAGACGACCGGGATAAGTGACAGATTCGGAAAACCCTTCTTTCGCATTTTTATACGCAACAATATCAATGATTTATGTTTATAAATCGACCAAAAAAGGAGGTTTTTCGAACCCTCCACATTGTGGTTGTCTCTTCGATACCTTTAAAGCCAGTTATGCTCTTGAGATGCTTCCTGTGCTAAGAAGACATCCTCAAGGGAGGGTATTATGCCAAACCTCAATGGAGGGCGTAAAAAACCAAAGCAGACTGTTAAGAAAAAACCTTTTCGTCTCAATGAAGCGAAGAAACTAGTCGCTCCGGTGGTGATCATCACGGGCCTCTTTCTCGGGGCAATCGGAATGCGCGGAGTTTTTCTAAATCGGGCCTCAGCCACGTTGGGCGGCCCTTATACGCTCATCGATATGCACGGTCATCCTCTCACGGAGCGTCAATTCCGAGGGCGCTATACACTGATTTATTTTGGGTACACACACTGCATAGATGTCTGCCCGTTAACCCTCGCGACGGTCACACAGGCTCTCGATCTCATGGGAAAAGAGTCACACCAGATTGTGCCGATTTTCATCACGGTTGATCCATCGCGTGATACTCCTGAAGTTGTTGCCGATTATGTCAGTCACTTCTCTCCTAACATCGTTGGACTTACGGGAACTGAATCTCAGATCCACGCAGTTATTGACAGTTTCCACGTCATGGCGCGACGTCGTGGCACTTCGGCGGATCATATGTCCTCAGGCTATCTTATGGATCATAGTTCCGTTCTTTACTTAATGGATGGCAATAATCGGCTTGTGTCCGTTCTGCCAGTCGACACAAGCCCAGAGGAAATCGCCACACGATTGCGCCGTCTCGTCCCTGCCAGTTAGTTACGACGCACGGCGGGCAGCTTGTGAAAGCAGAGTTGCGAGACAGAGAAGCAAAAGAGACGCTCCAAGTTCTGGCAAGAGTAATCCCAGTACAATCAGGATAACCAACGCGCCCACGCCCATCTTCTTGTTGGGATCGACAGGCGGCACTCCCAGCCTCCCTGGGGGTTTGCGCCTAAACCACAAGACAAGTGCTGCGATGCTCATCGCAAGTAATCCGACCGCTACAAGAAAATTCAAAAACTGATTGGCCTTCCCGAACAGCTGCCCTTCATGCGCCGCAACTCCATAACCGATGACGCGATCAGTCCATGCTTTCTCTTCAAAACGATGGATCGACCGTACCCGACCGGAGGCCTCTACCATCGCACTGATGCGGTTGGGACGGTTCTGCGTGTCGGAACGAACAACCCACGTTGTTTCTCCCGCTGAAGGTGGCGTTACGAGAACAGGTGCTGGAAATCCGAGTTGGGACGCCGTCATGACCACTTGATTCAGGCTGTCTGATAAGGGGCTGTCCGACATCGCCATGGGCCCCATATCCATACCTGGCATTGTATCGGTCTGTTGGGGCGAGACCGAGCGCCCTGCAATCCGATTGCGTTCAGAAACAGCTCCGATGTCCCAGTCAGGAACCGAAGTCAGGCGGCTGAATTGTGTTTCCACCCGAGCCAGAGCGTGCCCCCAAACAAAAGACCACGGCAAGCCGGAAACCAGAAAAAGCACCAAAAACGAGGAGACCCACAACCCTGTTACCGCATGGAGGTCTCGCCACCGGACACGACCGTTTCGGGTCATCCGTGGATAAAGAATACCCGCCAGGCTCTGCATCCGGCGCGGCCACCAAAGATACAGGCCTGTAGCAATCAGAACAATTGTCCAAGAGGCCACCATTTCCATGATGATGGAGCCAGTATTCCCCAATAACAGCTGGCCGTGCAGTTTAAAGATGATGCGCTCAAAACGGTCTTCTTCAGGAACCTGTTTGAGAACCACGCATGATGTCGGATCAACATACACGCGTATGGCTGTGCCCTGACGATCAACGATCACCCGGGCAGCACCGGAAGTCGTCTCCGGAAGTTCATAGGTTAGAAAATGGCTGCCAGGGACAGCATGGAGTGCCGCCCTGACTTCCTGTAACGGGGTTGAATGTGTCGCACCGCCTGCGAGATGATCGTAACGCCAGTCGATCCAATGATCCACCTGCGGTTTGAACAGGTAAATTGACCCTGTGAGGCATAGCAACACAATAAAGGGAAGACAGAAGAGACCCGCAAAGAAATGCCATCGCCAGATCGTTCGATAATCGGGCCAGACTGGGGCACTGGAAGCGTTCATCATCATGGATACCTTCAGAACTTGATCCGCACGCCACCAAAGAACGCTCTTGGCGATCCGGCGTAGATTGAGCCTGTCTTGTTGGCCAAAACACGTCGCCCAGCCTGCTGCCCGGTCGAAAGGAGTGTATCGCTGATGTCAGTCGCACCTGCGGCATAAACCTGATTGGTTACATTCTGTACCTCGAAGTAGCTGTGCAGACGGTGAGCCCAGCCCAGACGTTCTGGAGGGTCGTAATGAACCTCTAGATTGAGCAATGCGTATGAGGGGGCTTTCAGAATATTGGCATTGTCGAGGTAAAAGGAACTCCTCCACGTCACTTCTGCAAAACCTCCCAGCCCTTGCAGCCATCCGTCTGGCTGATCATAGAGAACACGCGCATCTAAAAAATGCGGCATAACACCGGGAATGAGATTCCCCTTCCGCGAGAAATTCCGCGCCATCGTGCTGTTGGACAGGGTCTCGGTGTATTTCGTGTAGATCTGGTTGTCATAGGTATAAGACAGCTTCAGCCGCGCACCGGGCAGAGAGGCATGCAATGGCTGCCATGTCGCGCCCAGTTCAATGCCACGATGCTCTGAGGCCGGGGCGTTGAAAGTATAGCTTCCCGCGGGTGTATTGACACCCGCCGACTGGCTGACAAGTTCGTTCCGGTAGAACTCATAGAAGCCCGTGGCCTGAATATTGATGCTGGGCGACGGGTGCCATTCGGCCCCCAAGTCAAAACCGAGACTCGTTTCGCTCTTAAGCTGCGTATTGTTCCCGTAGGTTCCCTGAGGGGTTACGAAGAAACTGGAATAGCCAGGTGTGGCATAAGCTGTTCCAACACGACTGTGCAAAGTCCAGTCTTTGGTTGGTGTATAAACCAGCGAGGCTTCAGGTGCGAGATTGAAGAAGCGTCGATTGGCCGTAATATTCTGCAAAGAGGTTGAACTTGCCGATCTATTGTAGAGCGTCTGAACTGCTCCAACATCAGATTGCGTCCCACCAAGTCCGATTACAGCATGCCAAAGCGGAGAAAACTGCCAGTCTTCCTGAAAGCGGAGGCCGATGTTCCACTGATGGCCGTATGACGTGGAATTCAAAGCACCGCGGGTCGCGCCGCCTTGCGGGGTCAGATTATAGACCTGATAGCCATAATCCATGTAGTCGAAGCTGGCACTGACAAAACTGGTGAGCGGCGTCTTTCCGATACGGCTGCGGTTCGTCAGATCCGTCTGCACATTATAGGAATTAAACGGTCCGACAAAAGCCGTTGTCGAAGTTGGCTGATCGGTATGACGTTGATCGTAAGTAAACTGAGTATGCCAGGTTGTTCCTGGATCAAAGTCATGCTCCCATCGAAGCCCCACAATGCTGCGTCGGTCAAAACGACCCAGCCCTGCCTGCTGCGGGCTCATCGTCTGGCGGGCTCCATAGGCCCCATTCACCAGAAGATTGACCGAAGCGCATCCAGCAGCAGCCGATGCCGCATTGGCACAACCATTTTGGTAGGGATTACTGCGGAATTGGTTCAGAGAAAGGCGTAACGGCAGCGATGTATCCGTGACGTTATTAACGAATTTTAGAATGAGGCGATCTGATGAGGTCAGATTAACCCGCAGCCGCATATTTTCGGTAGACGTGTTGTACTGGCTGTTCGCAATGAAACCGTTACTGCGCACATCGCTACCAAACAGCATGAAATCGTAGCGTTTATTGCCCGCACCAATCGTTATGTAGTTATTGAACAGGCCGAAGCTGCCAAAGTCTGAACCCAGTTCCAGACCATGAATGTCAGCGCCGTTCCGGGTGCGGAAATTGATCGCCCCGTTAATCGCGTAATTACCGTATAGCGTAGAGGCTGGTCCCTGAAAGACGTCCACGCCTTCATAGGCATGTGGATCGATCAAATCTGCCCGGGCCGTACCGTCTGGTTGCGTCATGGGAAACCCATCTTCCGTAACCTGAAGATTCTTCAGACCATAGGACTGACGTGCGCCCGACCCACGGACAGAAACGACGCTGTCACGCGGCCCATTACCTTGCAGAACAGTTACCCCAGGAAGGGTTGCGACCATATCGGCGACCGACTGTGCTGCCCTGTGTGCGAAATCTGTACGTTCCGCGCTGTAGGTTGTTTCATCGGTTGGATGAAGTCGTGCAGAACCACGCGTCGTACCGCGAACCAGAATGCTTTCGACATTCTGATGTGCAGAAGACGCAACTGAGGCTGTTTTACGGGGACGCGCCTGAAGAGGTTGTGCATGAGCTGGAAAGGCTCCAAGAAAAACGCAGCCAAGCACCAGCGAGCCGAGAGGACGGCTTGATTCAAAAGAAGTATTCATGTGTTCGTTCTGATCTGAAAAACGCAGAAAGCCTTTCATCGCAGATGCGATAAAGGCGCTAAGTTTTTGTCAGATCAGGTTGGGAGGTCCTTGAGCATAAATGCCCGATAGCCGCCATAGGGGAGGCCCCCGCACTGGCGGGAAACACCAGAAAAAACTCCGCCCTGTCACAGACAGAACGAGGAAAACAGCAGCGACGCATCCGATTATCAGGATCGCCAGCAGGTCGTCGACCACTGCAATCCCATCACCAACATCCGCTGCGTGATGATGATCAGGACTATGCGGACCAAAATCCTGGCTGTCGCAAAGGGTCGACAAGTTGGTGAACTGTTTTAACGGATCATCAAGCAGGAACTGCGGTAAAGGCAGACTTCCAACGCTGAGGCGAATAATGATGGCAAGCAGAACCAGCGGCCAAAAGACCAGACTCCCTCCGCTATACCGCGCACTTCGCATCATTCTTCTTCATTTAAAGCGGCTTGCAGCACTGCGCCAGATGGAAATGTATTTTTCGACCATTTGGTTTGGGTTGTGATGCACAGAACCCCAATTTTTTAAGCGCTCCATGTTCATTGTCGATGTCCCTTTCCGGAAGCTTAAGAAGCTTCTTTTGTGCCCGAGATGTAAGCGTAACCGGACATGCTGCTTCCGCCTACTTCTACGACGTGGCTGGCCCGCTTTGCGTTGCCGGGAAGCGGACATAGGCGCATGATCCTCACCCTATGCGGCGGCTGCCTTCGTGCCAGTCTCGTCGGTTCGATATTCTCCCCATGCCTGCCGCAGGATCTGCAGCGCTGATGACAGGAATATGCCAGCCATGATCGCGGCCACCGCAAGGTCGGGCCATGCGCTGGTGGTGCTCCAGACGCCGAACGCCGCGGCCATGACGATCAGGTTGCCGATCGCATCGTTGCGAGAGCAGAGCCACACCGAGCGCACGTTGGCGTCGCCATCCTTGTAGGGCAGGAGCAGAAACACCGAGGCAAGGTTCGCGGCCAGCGCCAGAGCGCCGATYGCACCCATGATCTCG
>NZ_JACSIQ010000270.1:0-537 GCF_018812105.1 Gluconobacter sp. P1D12_c | reverse complement strand
TTCCCGAAGACTGGCAGGACAAGCCGTCAAAGCTGTCGCACAAGGATCGCCATGCGCGCTGGACGCTGAAGTTCACGAARGCGAAGCGGCARGACGATGGAACCATGCCATCCAGCGATCTGGCTATCCCATTCTTTGACTACAAGTCCCAYGTCTCCATCGACCGGAAGTTCCGGTTCATCCGCGAATGGAAGACGACAGATGCCGCCGCCAGTGATGGCGCGCGATTGAGAGAGGGGCTGCTGGATAAAGCCAATACGGCCTCGAGCGTCTGGACAGATACGGCCTACCGTTCAAAAGCCAATGAGGACTTCATGGAAAAGCAGGGCTTTGTCTCGAAGGTTCACAGGAAAAAACCGCATCTCAAGCCTATGCCCCGGCATATCCAGAGATCCAACGCAGGAAAGTCCGTGATCCGGTCGCGTGTCGAGCATGTCTTTGCCGATCAGAAATCGCAGACAGGACTGTTTGTCCGAACTGTAGGCATAACGCGGGCCAGTATGAGGGTCGGGATGGCCAATATCGTCTATAATATGC
>NZ_JACSIQ010000269.1:0-538 GCF_018812105.1 Gluconobacter sp. P1D12_c | reverse complement strand
GGCGAATTTTGACATGGTGTTTCAGCCCCCTTTTTTCAAAAGGTGGACTTACTACACAATTTGCAAGCAAATTGTCGTAAGCTGAAGAAGGAAACCCCTTCTTCAGATATATTCAGAAAGCTTCTTTTTTTGTCGGTAATGGCACATTTGGCTGACMGACAAACCATTCGTAGAGTGAAGGATCACTCGGAAGGCGAAGTGTCTCTAGAAGCACTTCATTATCTCGCACTAWAGAAAAWTCAAAAAATTCATCTAAATTTTCATCATKTAATTCCTTAAGATTTTTCCAAATTTTCATAGTTTCTAAGTCGTTTGAATGAGAAATTATAAATGTATTTTGGCATGCAATATGGAATCGTTCGTTAGTTTTCATAATTTTCCTCCTTCTATAACTTCAAGATTAAATCCCGGCTTTGGTATTGTAGAAAGTTCTTCTTGTGTAGCACGACTACCTACTTCAGCAACGTGGCGGTTCATGTAGTAGCGGACAAGACCCGGCCCTCGCATACCGGCTACCTTTTCGCGCTCGGAGAAAATC
>NZ_JACSIQ010000268.1:0-538 GCF_018812105.1 Gluconobacter sp. P1D12_c | reverse complement strand
CTGAACAACACCACCAGCAACAGCAGAAGAAACAGCACCAACCAACGTGCCAGCCTTCTCAAACTTTTCAGCCTTAGCTTTTGCAGCATCAACACGCTTTGCAACAGCACGACCATCAGCCAGAGCAATAGCTAAAGCCTTGGCTTGTTGCTTCTCCTGGTTCCACTGGTCCCGAGTTAAACGCCTACGACCTGGACCAATACGAGTAAAGCCAGAAGGATTCACGACCTTATCCCAATAACTGTCCTGCCAATCTCTAAACGATTGCTTATAGGCTTCATTTTGTTCCTTTGGAGATAACCCATCCGCCTTGGCCTTCTGCTTTGCACTATCCCCAGGATGTAAGCTGATCGCCTTCAAATCATCAGGAACGATGAAAGCATGAAGATGAGGAAAAGCCTCATCATCATGCCTGATGACTGTCTTCAACTGGTCCCCATACGTGTCCTGCAACCACTTGACCGACCGAGCTTGCCAACGCTTACAATCGGCATCCATCTCACCTGGCCAAGACAGAACAATGCACGCCATAGTATTT
>NZ_JACSIQ010000267.1:0-538 GCF_018812105.1 Gluconobacter sp. P1D12_c | reverse complement strand
TGTCGGGCGAGAGCTTCACGGGTCAGAAGACGGCGCCGCGCCATGATCGGATGTCTCCTTCATGTGTCCGGAAGGGGATCGTTGGACGGACTGTCCCGGACAAGTGCAACACGTCATGGAATACAGCCGTGTGCTGTGTCTCATAAAGGTGGTACCATATGTTTTGCAGTCAWGGGGCCTTATACGTTACACTTTCCCGTATGACACACATAATGATCGGCTATGCCCGCTGCTCGACGGACAAACAGGATCTCGCGGCCCAGCATCAGGAACTGCTCAAACTCGGTGTTTCTGCCGATCGTATTTACACCGACAAGGGCTTCACCGGCACGAACCGGGAAAGGGCCGGCCTTGACCAGGCACTTGCGGCTGTTCGTAGTGGCGATACTTTGGTCGTACCAAAGCTTGATCGACTGGCCCGCTCTGTCCCTGATGCACGGCTTATTGGCGACAGCCTGGCATCCCGTGGCTTGAAGCTTCAACTTGGGAACAGAATTCACGATCCGTCTGCTCCAATGGGCAAGTTGTTCTTCAACAT
>NZ_JACSIQ010000266.1:0-539 GCF_018812105.1 Gluconobacter sp. P1D12_c | reverse complement strand
GGGCCCGATATTGCTATGGCTCTCTGTGTTGAGCCTTCTCTTGATGGTCGTGTCATCGTTGGTGATGAAATAAAATTCGAGCAGATGGAGAATAAGATTGTTGGGCTGATGCTCCCGCATCATGCTTTCTATAACGTCTCTGAACCCTGTCTTATGGTCCAGAATTATACGCAGACGCCTGACACTGAACTCGGCAAAAAGGCTCTCGAACTCATTGAAGTTGTCTCTAAGCGACACCATCAGCAGGTTATCGAAAAACTCCAAAAAATTGGATGCGATGCTCTAACGGGGCGTAATCTGTTTGCGTTGCGTGGTTCGTGGGAGCTTGGCAACAGGGATATCAATGCGGTGGATGATTCCGCAAAAGCATATATGCTTGACACTTACACGATATCTCACATGGGTAGAGGTGGGGGTAGCGTCTTAGAAGATGGGATGCTGTCAAAGGTTCTCGACATAGAGCGTCTACAAGACCCCGTAGAGCTTGATGAGCCTCCTATTGAGGTTCCGGATTCCGAATACTTCGAAGCTAATCAGGA
>NZ_JACSIQ010000265.1:0-540 GCF_018812105.1 Gluconobacter sp. P1D12_c | reverse complement strand
ATTTTCATAGTTTCTAAGTCGTTTGAATGAGAAATTATAAATGTATTTTGGCATGCAATATGGAATCGTTCGTTAGTTTTCATAATTTTCCTCCTTCTATAACTTCAAGATTAAATCCCGGCTTTGGTATTGTAGAAAGTTCTTCTTGTGTAGCACGACTACCTACTTCAGCAACGTGGCGGTTCATGTAGTAGCGGACAAGACCCGGCCCTCGCATACCGGCTACCTTTTCGCGCTCGGAGAAAATCGCACCGAACTTCACCAGTTCATTCATGATGGCTGTAACTTCGTTGACCCGAATTCCGACTTTTTCGGCGATTTCTTCGCGGGTTAGCATGATCTGTCCGGTATGTGGGAACAGGTGGTCGAACAAGAGCGTCCAGACGTCCACGGCCTTCATTGGACGTTTACTGTTCTTCATTAGCCACAAGGTGACAGCACGGTTCTGTGCGGGACGGATCATAACAAACGGCTCCGTTGTTCCGGGGGCTGGGGTAGTAATGCGTTGAACGGTGACCATGACCCGGCCAAGGGCATCAT
>NZ_JACSIQ010000264.1:0-541 GCF_018812105.1 Gluconobacter sp. P1D12_c | reverse complement strand
GTTCAATATAAAGGCTGTGCGATTGAAGGCACGTTATGAGACCAAGGCTATTCGTTATATGTTTGGGAATGGGGTCGAGGTTTATTGCGGTTGGGAAAAGCCTTACGATATCATGACTTGTTTGCATGACCATTATATTGACCATTCTTTTCCTGTGAAGGATGTGAAAAGTTATAGAGATTATTTGCGTTGTCTTCCTTCGCATTCTTCTTTGTTTTTGGATTACATAGAAAGCAGGGGATATGGTTTTTTAAGATTCAACGAATATTTGAACGATGACGAGGATGATTTTTGTTACGAGTGTGTTTTTGTTAATGACAATAAAGATGAGATACGCCTTTGGGTTAAAGATTTAGAAGAATGTGACAAGGATGGTTTGTATTCGAGTATCGATAATTTAGATTTGGAAAATTGTACGTCTGATGATTTTAAAAGAAGACTCTCAACGATTTGCGAGAWATTTTTTGGATCGTTGTCATGAGTTATCAATTCGCACATTTTGAGATGCTGAGTCGTAAAGTGCTTGTAAAGCCTTCCGACA
>NZ_JACSIQ010000263.1:0-541 GCF_018812105.1 Gluconobacter sp. P1D12_c | reverse complement strand
GCGAAGGAAGACAACGCAAATAATCTCTATAACTTTTCACATCCTTCACAGGAAAAGAATGGTCAATATAATGGTCATGCAAACAAGTCATGATATCGTAAGGCTTTTCCCAACCGCAATAAACCTCGACCCCATTCCCAAACATATAACGAATAGCCTTGGTCTCATAACGTGCCTTCAATCGCACAGCCTTTATATTGAACAGATTTTCAAGCCTCTGTACTTCTCTCTCTATTTCTCTATATTTTTCCTTCTTTACCATATCCATAACAATCTCCGACCCTCAGTTTGTGGGGTACTGGAAACTTATTGTAGCAGATAGAAATCAATATTTGACTTGTCATAGTGTCCGACTATGACAATTACATTGTCGTCGGTCCTGCGGAGCTTCAAAGATACCAGTCTGCAAGCTCCTGAAAGGCGTCCTGATTAGCTTCGAAGTATTCGGAATCCGGAACCTCAATAGGAGGCTCATCAAGCTCTACGGGGTCTTGTAGACGCTCTATGTCGAGAACCTTTGACAGCATCCCATCTTCTAAGA
>NZ_JACSIQ010000262.1:0-541 GCF_018812105.1 Gluconobacter sp. P1D12_c | reverse complement strand
CACAGAGCGAGCGCAGAGCGGGAGCCACGTAGTGTGGCCGTAGGCCATCTGTGTGGGATGGTTCTTGATAATCTGATTTTTATGGTAGAATGTGAGTCGAGGTTAAATCGATGGATATCTTGGCGGATTACATCGAAGAAGCCCGATAGGTTAGGAGAAGGCTCATGACGCAGGAACGTCACAACCCGACCCACATCAGTATTATAACACAACTGATGGCGATGGTTCAACACAAGACCGCCAAGACTGGTGGTCTCGGATGGAATCCGTAGGTCGTTCATATACGAAATTAGAGGCCCAAAGGGTCATCAAAGCTCAGTCATATGATGGGGGGTATTATCCTCGTTCATGGCTTGGGCATGTGTTCCATCTGGGGTGGTCTGTTGATGATATCTGCTGGCTGATATCTGCTGACTGCAAGCACCTTGGGCTTATAGCTCGGGATTATTCTGCTGATGAGAATCTGCGTTTTGCGTGTCGTTCGGAACAGGAAGACAGGCGACGCTTCAGGCTTCCTGCTGGTGGTTTAGAATACGTTCCA
>NZ_JACSIQ010000261.1:0-542 GCF_018812105.1 Gluconobacter sp. P1D12_c | reverse complement strand
CTGATGGATCTCTGAAGATGATGAAGAAGCGTGTCATCAATGATGCTGAGCTTTTCACGAAGCGTGATGAAGGCGAAGCCACGATAGGTGTCCCTAAATCATTGGATATGTTCGGGCCCGATATTGCTATGGCTCTCTGTGTTGAGCCTTCTCTTGATGGTCGTGTCATCGTTGGTGATGAAATAAAATTCGAGCAGATGGAGAATAAGATTGTTGGGCTGATGCTCCCGCATCATGCTTTCTATAACGTCTCTGAACCCTGTCTTATGGTCCAGAATTATACGCAGACGCCTGACACTGAACTCGGCAAAAAGGCTCTCGAACTCATTGAAGTTGTCTCTAAGCGACACCATCAGCAGGTTATCGAAAAACTCCAAAAAATTGGATGCGATGCTCTAACGGGGCGTAATCTGTTTGCGTTGCGTGGTTCGTGGGAGCTTGGCAACAGGGATATCAATGCGGTGGATGATTCCGCAAAAGCATATATGCTTGACACTTACACGATATCTCACATGGGTAGAGGTGGGGGTAGCGTCTTAGAA
>NZ_JACSIQ010000027.1:0-10329 GCF_018812105.1 Gluconobacter sp. P1D12_c | reverse complement strand
ACGTGGGGTTTGTAGCCAAAGAATGGGATAGCGAGATCACTCGACGGCATGGTTCCATCGTCCTGCCGCTTCGCTTTCGTGAACTTCAGCGTCCAGCGCGCATGGCGATCCTTGTGCGACAGCTTTGACGGCTTGTCCTGCCAGTCTTCRGGAATACGGCCTGCTCGCAGATCCGCTTTCTCTGCATTGGTGTTCCGCTGCTTCGGAGCCGCTACCAGCGTGGCATCCAGGATCTGGCCTGACATCGGCAAATACCCGGCGTTACGCAGGGTCGCWTCAAASCGGTTRAACAGCCCATCGATCGCACYCGCCTGKGTCAGGCGTTCACGGARCAGCCAGACCGTTTTGGAATCGGGCACCCGATCTGAAAGTCCCAGCCCAAGGAAACGCATAAAGGCACCCGATCTGAAAGTCCCAGCCCAAGGAAACGCATAAAGGAGAGGCGATCGTTGATCAGATATTCCGTCCGCTCATCAGACAAATTGTTGAGCGTCTGGATCACCAGGATCTTGAACATCAGCACAGGATCAAATGGCGGTCGTCCGCCCTTGCTTCCATCGGAATACGCCAGGGCCTTGTCCAGATCAGGACGGAACGCTTCAAAATCCACAGTCCGGGAAAACGCTTCGAGCTGATCGCCAAGCCCACTCAGCCGGGCAAGACGCTCTTCAACATCAAAGAAACCAGACTGCTTCATATCGCCATTCCCTCAATCAACGCAGAAGAAATAGAATCATACAGAAGACCTCAAAACCAGGGGGTTTTTAGAACCCTCCACCTGTGACTACAATAAACCACTTCTCAATGAAAAAGTCTTTCCACAAAGGGGAAGTTATAAAAAATTACCTGTTTCCAGATATTAAATAAATAATTCTATTTGAGATATTCCTATCTAAATTAAAAATATCTTCTTTATAAGAACTTGGTTTGGAAATATTTTTTTCTACAAGGCGATCGTGATAATTGCCCATTTCTCCGTTGATATCAGCAAGATAGAGCGAGATTTTATCGAGATAATCGCTAGAATGAAGAACCCGGAATGTATCATTGAAAGCAACACGACGGCTGATGATCTTTCTCAAATCATGAAAGTCATGTGCGGTAATTTTTTCCTTTCTAACGATACTGTCGATTTTCGCGTTTTCCCTTTGATGGTAAGCAATCATATTTTTGTTGCTGTCCGGTAGAAAGCTTCGCATCTGAAATCGAACAAGTGCATAGAACGCTGGAAGTATTGTCAGGAATAAAATCGTCCCGAAAATTCTGGTTCGTGCTATTTGCCGATTTTTAAAGGCATCCTGCATATGCCCCATTAAACTGGTGACTAAATTGAGAGACCACGGATACCGATGGCGTCGATCAAAATTTGCACATGCAAAGCGCAGATGTTTGAAGCGTGCGCGTACATATTTGAAATGCTGGCGCTGTTCAACAGACTCTATACCACCTTTTAAAAGGATATTGAGCACCAGAAAACGAAAGCGCTTTACGTCAACCCCGTCGTTTAAAAGTTGCCAGCAAATCCTGTATCCCGAAACACTCAAGTCTTCTGGATATTGAAAATAATCCCCATCGGGATACTTGGCCCCCGGGGAAGGAATATCGTCCTCCAGAATATTTTGAAACAATCGATCCAAAAAAATGTGATCATAAGGGGGATTTTTGAGATTAATCATAAGAAATTTTTCTTATACGTGACTGTGTGACGTGGGAATCTTCTGCCGCTGCCGAAAGCCCATTATTGCAAACGCAGCACAGAAAAGATGCAGGCTACAAATTCCGATTACATACGCCCATGCTGCGCCCCGAAGGCCAGAATGCGGCAACAGAAAAACGAGAAGGATGAGGTAGAGAAGAACCGATACAATTTGAGAGAGCAGAACTTTATGGGCGCGGCCAGCCATATATAGCAGGGATTCCAAGGGGAATGCGCCCATAGAAATGATCAGTGCCGGCGCCATAATCATCATGACATCTGCTGCGCTGCGATAGTGATGGCCAAATAGTCCGATCAAAGGGCGTCCTCCCAACCACACGATACATGTCAGGGCCGCACCAATGGCTGCGGATAATCCGCCTGTTTTAAGGGCCAGGCGCCAGGGATGTGTACTGCCCGGATCCAATCGCATAATTTCCGGATAGAACCCTTTCTCCAGAAAACGTGCCGGTTTGACAGCGGACTCTAGAAGGGTTGTTGCAATCTTGTAACGTCCAGCCTGTACTGCCCCCAGAAAATCACCAACAATCAGGTTCCCGACGGGTGACCAGCAGGCATCAAGAGTCGTATTCAGGTTGGTCAGCCAGACAAATTTCCAGACACCGGGAAGTCTTTTTGGGGCTTGCAAAAGGCTTGGCCTCAACGCGTTTATTATATTTTTTCTACGGAGTTCGCGGACGGACAGTCCCCATAAAACCAGATCTCCGATCAGATCAGCCATATACCATGTGATCAGAAAAGAGACGAACGCTCCTCCTGTCACCCAGCTGATCAGTGCCCCCAGCCCTCTCAGGGCTGGCGTAATAATCTGTTGTCTGGAAATCAGGTCAAATCGATCAAACAGTCTTAGAATTCCCGTCGGAGCCGCAGCCGTCATGGTCGGTATAAGGGTGCAATAGAATATCGCATCAAAGCGATACGCTGGCTCGATACCGCAAAACTGTCCAAAGAAGACCAAAGCAATAACGCCCGTCAGCGCGCCAAGAAAACCTGAGGCCATATCAAGCGCAATGGCAAACCGGATCGCGTCCTGTGGGGGCGCTTCATCCCCCAGCTCGAGCGGGCGCGCTCCAAATTTCAGGATCATTTGCCAGCTTTGGAATTTTGTAAGTGCGCCTACACCAATTGCAAAGGTGTGGATCAGTGTCAGCGTTCCAAACTGAGCCGGTGTTAAGGTCCGACTGGCGCAGATCAGCGCGCACAAACTGATGAGCGCCCCTAGAATTTTCGCAGTACCCAGTGATCCCGCATTTTTAAGAATGCTCCGAAACACCTGATCAGAATTTTTGAAAATCATGAGGATTGGACAGTATATCCTGTCTCTATATGCGAAAAATGACTTGCGAAAAACGGCTGTATTTCGTGCACGACCTGCGTCCAGACGGTCTGAAATGGGGCAGAGGCATCAATACTGACCATCCGGGCTCCACCAAATCTTAGCTGTTTCATGATTTCGGATTTGATCTGCAGAAGCTCTAGATCGTGATCCGGTTTCCGCTGATGAGCAATCTGCGGTGAGACATCCAGATGGATAATCAGGTCAGGATGGTGCTCCGCCATTCGCCGGTACAGGCTTGCCTCAGATTTCCTGAGCCATGCGACAAAGAAATTGCCTGGCTGTGCGGCAGACAGCCCAGGCCCGTCACATGTTCCGGCAATTTCAGCTTGTGGATAGCGATCCGTCACAACAGTCAGGCCAGCACGGAGCGCATTTTGCATCTTCAGGTGATTAAAGTAACGCTTTAGCGAGAAGGCATAAACAACAAGCGCTGTCAGGGAGCCGGGGATTTTTTCTCCATGTGTCCGTGTTGTTTTGGCTTTTTTACTGAGTTTTTTTTCCAGCATGTGACCGATGACAGGCAATTGCCCGATACGGCGTCCTAAATCTCCGGATCCAAGGCCCAGATAAACATAGGTTGTTGGACGATCCTGGGCCAGTTCGACGCTGAGCCGGGACGTTAATGTCGTTTTTCCACTGCCATCAGAGCCAACAAAAGCAATCAGTTTCCCGCGATATCGAGGAATACGCAGAATATTTTTTGCTGGAACCTGTAGGGAGGCCGGATGACGAGAACAATCTGTAAGGACGGTCATAACGCCGATATCCTGTGTTCAGGTGATGCTTTCCGAAGGATCGGGGCGATTGCGATTTTTGCCTGCTCAAGAATGCTTTCCAGAGGATCTGCGGAATTGAGGTCCAGCACTGGTGAGCCTGGAAATATCAGGCGGGGAACATCGTTGATTTTTCGTTCCAGAGAAGCTGGACGGTGATCGGGTTTGCGGATCAGGGCTGTCGGGAGATCAACATGCAGGCGAATGACCAGATCCGGAGGATAGTCTGCCATCCAGTCATAGATCTTCTGCTCAATTCGGGTTAGCCAACGAGCCATCCAACTCCGAGGCTGACGGGCCACAAGTCCCGGCCCATCCATGGGCCCCGGAATACTGGCCTGTGGATAGCGATCTGTCACAATGGCATAGCCTCGGATACGCCAGAAACGCATTTTCAAAAAGCGGGCTAGGCGACGCATGGAGAGCGTAAAAATGACGATGGATGTGAAGGCTCCAGAGCCTTTCTCTGTCCGGACAGAAGACGACTTTCGCACAATTTTCTGATCCACCCATTTTCCCAAAACTGGAATTCTGGCAATCCAGCGCCCCAAGTTTCCAGTCTGTTTTCCAAGGTGGCAAAGGCGGGTTGGATATTGTTCAGACATCCATGCCAGCAGCGCGGAACCGACCGTCGATTTTCCGCTCCCATCTGCGCCTACGACCGCAATTAATGGAGCAGCAGGGCGCACTGGAAACTGTCGGCTACCGAACACCATGAGCAGAATGTATCCTTGTAAGGAGCGGAAAACGGTCTCAAGTCGATTCCGGAAACTGGGTAGTTTATGGTAAATTGTAATATGAATTTCAAGACTCATGACCGAACCGTTCGGTTTTTTCGATCTTGCAAAAACAGCCTCTCAGGATCCGCTGAGATACTCCTGCTTTGAAAACAGTCTTGCGTAAGACGGGGAAATATTTTCCGCAGCTTCAAATTTTTCGATAGTCGACAGCTTCCAGATTTTAATTTTTCCATTTCCAATGGACCCGGCAGGTTTTGGAAATGCCTCGTGACTCTCCATATATTTTTCAAGCTTTGTAAGTGACCACGCCCATCGTCTTATTAAGTCAGATTTCGTGAGGTATTCGGGTGAAGGCGTTGAGATCTTGTCCATAAGATTACTCCGTGAAAGCACGCGCCAGAGCGTTCTGCTTCCCTATTTCGACCGGCAGCCGCGTATCTGTGAGCTGGCGCCCCTGCCAGCCAGCCCCCATGGCTGTATAAAGTGCAATAGCATCGCGCAGACGCGCCGTGCGCCCGACAACGGCCTGATCCTGTGCGGTCAGAGCCGTCTGCTCMGTSGTCAGGACATTCAGATACCCTGTCAGACCAGCCCCAAACAGCTTCTGAGCCCTGTCACGGGCCAGACCGGAATCCCTGGCAGCGTCTTCAAGCTGGCTGACCAGTTCATCGTCATGCCGCCAGTCGCCCAGTGCGTCTTCAACGTCCTCGAATGCCTTGAGCACTGTCTTGCGATACACCAATCGGCTGGCTTCTGCTTCTGCACGGGCCTGAGCAATCTCGGCGGTATAGCGACCACCATGAATGACAGGCAAAGACGCCATCATCATGAAGCTCCAGGCCATACCGCCCATCTGGAACGCCTGATAAGCCGCCGAGGCATTCGGGTTGAACGTCAGCGGGATCATGAACTTTGGATAGAGGTTCGCGACCGCTACACCCACCTGTGCGGTATCAGCAGCATAATGAGCCTCTGCCGCACGAATATCCGGACGATTGGCCAGAACAATCGACGGCAGGGACGCAGGAAATGTCGGAACCGTTGGCAGCGGTTTGCGAACATCCAGCTCCTCTTCCAGCTTGCCGGGCATTTCACCCAGAAGCACGGAAATGGCATGGATCAGTTGCTCTTCCTGAGAATGAAGAGGGGCAAGACGCGAGCGTTCGAGATGCTCTTCGGTCTGCGCCTGTGCCACAGCCAGTGTATTGCCGAGACCGTGCGTGTACAGTTTTTCCGTCAATTCCCGCGAGCGCTGTGCCACATCGATGCTGTGCTCCGTAACGGCCAACCGCTCCTGCACGCCACGGAGTGACACATAATCCGACGCCAGTTCAGACAGCAGCGAAACCAGAATGGCGCGACGGTTTTCAATGGACTCTTCAACCAGCCGCTTGCGCTCTTCCACCTGACGGGAAATATGCCCGAACAGGTCAATTTCCCAGCTTGCACGCGCACCATAGGTTAAAATCGAGGCGTCCGGTCTATTGACCGGATTACCGTTGGCATCCAGAGATCCCGGACGGACCGGCCAGTTATCGACATTGATGGAGTGACGGTCATCGCCACCGCCCATAGCTGCATCAAGCTGCGGATACCACGCTGCCTGAGCCTGCCGACGGACAGCGCGCTCGGACACGATATGCTGRGASGCAATCTGAAGGTCGTAGTTCCCTTTGATAGCCTGCTCGACCAGTTCGTTCAGCATGGGATCGTGGAATTGCGCCCACCAGTCCTTCATGTCCGCTTCCGTGCGGGCAATCTCAGCTGCCGTCACTGAATGGGGCTGCTCTACGAAAGAGTCAGGCACCTTGATCCTGTCTGGCTTGAAATTCGGTCCGACGGTGCAGGCCGTCAGCGACAGACAGGTGCTAAGCGCGAGGGTAAGGAGTTTGCGGGACATGATCAAAGATGATTCTGCAGCCAGGTGGTCAGCTTGCCACGGGCGCCAGGCGTTTCGCGGCCGATCGTGACAGTCGCGGTCATACCGGCCGCGAGAGTGATTTCTGGTGGAACGTTATCCAGTTCCAGACGAACCGGAATACGCTGCGCAAGGCGGACCCACGTGAAAATCGGGTTCACGTCTGGCAGACCAAGACGGTCTGACACGCCATTACGGTCATTAATACCACGACCAATACTGACGACGTGGGCAGGCAGGATCTGCTTGTATCCCATCAGCTTCACACGGGCTTCGTCACCGACATGCACGCCATGCATCTTGGTTTCTTCAAAGTATCCGTTGATCCAGTAACTGTGCGCGTCAATGACAGCCAGACCGGGCTGACCAGCATGAGCATAATCACCAACCCGAAGATTCAGGTTGGTAATGTAACCGTCAACCGGTGAATAAACCGTCGAACGTTGAAGATTGAGCACGGCCGTATTCAATTCGGCCTTCGCTGCATTCACCTTGGCGCGCTGTGTCTCAACATTTGAGTTGAAGTCTTCCTGCTCTTCCGCAGAAACAATGCCACCCAGTCCCATACGGCGCTTGGCGTCCGAAGAGCGGAGCTTCAGATCTTCGTCTGCGCCTGCAAGACGGGCGCGGGCCGCGTCGATATCAAGGCGGAAGCGGACGGGATCGAGAACGAAAAGCGGATCACCGCGATGGACAAACTGGTTATCCACGACGGGGACGGAAACAACGGTTCCGGAAACTTCAGGGGCTGCATCTACGACGTACACACGGACCCGACCATCGCGCGTCCATGGTGCGAGAACGTAAATGTCCCACATGGTCCGACCGAGGCCAATGGCCATCGCCAGGACAATCAGAGTCAGCAGAACGCGGATCACACTGCGGGTCCAATTCATAGCCGACCCCTCCTAGACGTAAAGGATGAGTAGACAGAGAACACAGACATAGAGCGCTATTTCAAAGAGGGCGACGTGCCAGAACCAGGTCAGAGCACCGGTCCGCCACAGAATGCTTCTCAACAGCAATGTCACGAACACTGCTGCAACGGCGTAAATTGAGAGGGGTGCGACAAAGACGCCGAAGAGATTGACTTCCGTAAGCATTAGCTCCCCCTTTCCATCGATGAAATATTGCCAGCGTGTTGGTTCACGTCTCACTCATCACACGTCAGCCCCACCAGAACGCCTGAGCCGACAAGATTAAAAAATTTTCCAAACTTGCCCAAAACAAGCTGAAATCTATTTCCTTGGCTTCGTTTGTCATATAAAAAGGTTACATGTCAACAGATGATATGGACTCGGAAATGTCGAAATCTTTTACGGCCGCCTGCCTGGACCAGACGCGCTACCATGATATTTCCTTGACGTTCCACGTCATGCGTCTGGCGACCTTATGGCGCACGCATCTTGACCGGGTTTTGCGACCCAATGGCCTGACGCTGGCGACCATGCGTCCCATGGCCTATCTGATGATCTCGAAAACGCCGCTGACGCAAAGCGATCTCGCTTCTTTGATTGGGGTCGATCGATCCGCTCTGGTCCGTCTGCTTGATGTTCTGGAAGGAGAGGGTCTGGTTATTCGCCAGACGGACACGCAGGACCGACGCCTTAAGATGGTTCTTCTGACCTCTGAGGGTAGGAAACAGTGCAGGCTTTTTCATCGCCTGGCTGCTGACCTGGAAGCAGAACTGACAACCGGATTGTCCATGAGCCAGAAGCTGACCCTGACAAAAGATCTGGATATGATGGAAGCGCTTCTCTCTACTGATCATGGCGCGTCTGTATGACGACCATCGTTCGGAAGAGGCTTTGGTCTCCACAATCATTCTGGTTTTCAGAAGCACGATGGAGCGGGTTTTTAAAAACCACTGCTTTTGCCGTTCGTGTCTGTCTGTCAGTCGGCTTGGCTTTACTGGTAGCATTTGTTGTACAGTTGGACTCTCCGATGAGCACTGTGACAACTGTGGTGATTGTCGCACATCCCATGGTTGGTGCACTCGTTTCCAAAAGCCTTTGGCGCGTTTTGGGAACAGTGTTCGGAGCGGGCTTGAGTGTGGCCATTATGGGCTGTTTTGTTCAGTCCGCCTGGCTTTATTTCGTGGCCTTGGCTCTCATCGTTGGATTAGCCTGCATGACCGCCAGTCTTCTGAGACTGTATCGGGCTTATGCCGCTGTTCTGACGGGATATACAATCATCATTGTCGCATTTTCGTCATTCTCTCATCCTGAGAGCGTCTTCATGTCTGCGATGATGAGATTATCTGACGTGGTCATCGGCGTAGTGAGTACGGCTGTTATTTTTTTGGCGACGTCTCCACGTCGAAGCCAACCCGTTCACAGGGCATTAAATGACGCTTTTCTAGCGGTTCTGGAACACGCAAAATCTTTTCATAGCAGTCTTACGGCTCTCTCTGTCGCTGACGGTTCAGATTTCAGAACGCTTCCTGTTGCACTCTATGATAGCCGTCAGGCCGTATTGAAGAAAATAACGGCTCTGACGCCATTGCTGGAATATGCAGCGTCAGATAATCCCGAAATCAAAGACCATCTTTCAAGCTATAAAATGGCGGTCAATCAAATGGCCGGTGTGATTGCGGGTTATCATCCTCACTGGAGCAACCTGCACCAACCCCATACCCGGTTTTACGAGATCCACGCCTACGCAACACGCATGCTAAAAAACGTGATCGACGGTATAAGAAATCCGTCATGGCGGAACGATCCGGAATCAATATTAAAAACACTCGACCAAGGTATTCAGTCTCTAGAGATATTTGAAGCAGAAGAAATGCTTACAGCCGCCAGCCTTGCGTCTGTGCATAATGTGAAAAATCTTTTGTTGGCATTACGTCGCATCATCGAGGAACTCACAGAGAAAAAAAATCGGGTTCCAATGCGCGTATCTCCTTATCTGGAATGGCCGACAGCGCTCCGTAATGGAGCCAGAGGCATCCTGATCACGCTGCTTGCGACATTCATCTGGTATGTAACAGCGTGGCCGAATGGTCCTATGATGATGATGTATGTCATTGCAGCATCCAGCCTGCTTTCTACGGTGCCCTCAGCATCGAAGGCTAGTATGGCTATGGCAATAGGAACTGTGCTGAGCATACCTGCGACATGGATCTATCATGTTTATGTTCTGCCACTTATTAGCGGATACTGCTTGCTCTGGCTGAGTTTAAGTTTTTTTCTTTTGCCGGGAATTTGGCTACAGTTTCATCCAAAATACAGCATTGGCGCTTTCGGATATGCTGTCTTTTTTGCAATACAGTCTCTCGTAACCAATGAAATGGTTTATGATGATATCGCCTTAACAAATACCTGGATGGCCATTATTTGTGGTGCCGTTCTTCTGGTGCTCGTATTTCGGGTCTTTCTTCCTCCAAATCATGAATCTGATGCCAACGCGATTATGAGATCACTACGCAGAAGTGTAAATTTGTTAGCGACATCGTCGTCTCATCATTTACCTTTTGCAGAACAGTGGCAGGGAGATCAAATCCAGAAACTATCGCGATTGGCATTGAAACTGTCATTCCTGAGCCAGAAAGACCGTGCTCGGGACGTCCTGGATCGCGCCTTTTCTTTAGTTTCGCTCGGTAAGCTCATTCTGGAATTACGTCAAAATGCAGAAAATCCGTTCGAGAAAAAAGCCGTACGGATGTTTCTACAAGATGCCATCATAAGACGTCAGGAAATAACCTACGAAGCTTTTGGAAATCGAACCCTGTCAAGTGGTATCGAACAAATACAGTTTATTTTAAAAAATCTTCAGGAGATATAACGTGTCTATCAAATACTGGAGCATTTTATCTTTTGCCTTGGTATCATCATCATGTT
>NZ_JACSIQ010000260.1:0-543 GCF_018812105.1 Gluconobacter sp. P1D12_c | reverse complement strand
GAAAGATCGCTGATGGAGTAATCGCCGGTATCATACATCCGGCGAAGCTCTTTTTGCTGACGTTCAGAAAGCTTGGGTTTCTTTCCGCGTAGTTTACCTTTGTCGCGTGCAACGGCCATCCCTTCACGAGTACGCATCCGGATCAGATCGGCTTCAAACTCCGCGAAAGTCGCAAGGATGTTGAAGAACAACTTGCCCATTGGATCAGACGGATCGTGAATACTGTTCCCAAGTTGAAGCTTCACGCCACGGGATGCCAGGCTGTCGCCAATAAGCCGTGCATCAGGGACAGAGCGGGCCAGTCGATCAAGCTTTGGTACGACCAAAGTATCGCCACTACGAACAGCCGCCAGTGCCTGGTCAAGGCCGGCCCTTTCCCGGTTCGTGCCGGTGAAGCCCTTGTCGGTGTAAATACGATCGGCAGAAACACCGAGTTTGAGCAGTTCCTGATGCTGGGCCGCGAGATCCTGTTTGTCCGTCGAGCAGCGGGCATAGCCGATCATTATGTGTGTCATACGGGAAAGTGTAACGTATAAGGCCCCA
>NZ_JACSIQ010000259.1:0-544 GCF_018812105.1 Gluconobacter sp. P1D12_c | reverse complement strand
CTCACATGGGTAGAGGTGGGGGTAGCGTCTTAGAAGATGGGATGCTGTCAAAGGTTCTCGACATAGAGCGTCTACAAGACCCCGTAGAGCTTGATGAGCCTCCTATTGAGGTTCCGGATTCCGAATACTTCGAAGCTAATCAGGACGCCTTTCAGGAGCTTGCAGACTGGTATCTTTGAAGCTCCGCAGGACCGACGACAATGTAATTGTCATAGTCGGACACTATGACAAGTCAAATATTGATTTCTATCTGCTACAATAAGTTTCCAGTACCCCACAAACTGAGGGTCGGAGATTGTTATGGATATGGTAAAGAAGGAAAAATATAGAGAAATAGAGAGAGAAGTACAGAGGCTTGAAAATCTGTTCAATATAAAGGCTGTGCGATTGAAGGCACGTTATGAGACCAAGGCTATTCGTTATATGTTTGGGAATGGGGTCGAGGTTTATTGCGGTTGGGAAAAGCCTTACGATATCATGACTTGTTTGCATGACCATTATATTGACCATTCTTTTCCTGTGAAGGATGTGAAAAGTTATAGAG
>NZ_JACSIQ010000258.1:0-544 GCF_018812105.1 Gluconobacter sp. P1D12_c | reverse complement strand
GCGGATGGGTTATCTCCAAAGGAACAAAATGAAGCCTATAAGCAATCGTTTAGAGATTGGCAGGACAGTTATTGGGATAAGGTCGGGAAGCCTTCTGGCTTAACTCGTATTGGTCCAGGTCGTAGGCGTTTAACTCGGGACCAGTGGAACCAGGAGAAGCAACAAGCCAAGGCTTTAGCTATTGCTCTGGCTGATGGTCGTGCTGTTGCAAAGCGTGTTGATGCTGCAAAAGCTAAGGCTGAAAAGTTTGAGAAGGCTGGCACGTTGGTTGGTGCTGTTTCTTCTGCTGTTGCTGGTGGTGTTGTTCAGGTTTCTGAGTCATTCACGAAAAGCCGTTTTGATGATGGTGCGAAGTCTCGTGAAAATGAAATTCATTTATTGAAGAATCAAAATGAGAAGTTGAAAGCGAGTAATTCATCACTAAAAACAAAAATTCACAAAAGTAATGAATCACGAAAATCACTATTGAACGAATTGAAAAGCGAACGCGAAAAAAGTTTTGATAAGGGCAAGCCGTTCAGAGATTTACAGAAGAAGAATGAAC
>NZ_JACSIQ010000257.1:0-545 GCF_018812105.1 Gluconobacter sp. P1D12_c | reverse complement strand
CCAGGATCACCGTCAGCAGGGCGTTTTTGTCATCCGCGACTCGGCTGGAACGGCGATGGGTAAAGCAGTCAGTGAAGCTGATCCAGCGGTCCACTTCCAGCAGAAGATCAGTAATCTTGATGCGTGGCAGCCGGTCGTAAGCCGCCCGCCTCAACTCTTMCACAGCAGGGGGTGTAATTGCTTTCAGAGGCGAAATCACAAGACCATGTGCATCAAGCCGGACCTGTGACAACTCGCCCTTCCTGGCAAGAGCCGTCACCCGGTTCAGCGCGGTTTCCAGCACTGCACGCCGTTGAGAAAGGAACGTGTCAGCCGTAGCATTGATCGCCAGAGGCAACGGTCCTTGCGCGCGCATCGCTGCAAACGTGGCTTCCGGAAGAAGGTAGGTGTCGAATGCGCGGTATTGGCGACTTTCCGTTACCCAGATGTCTCCGGCACGCAGACGCTCGCGCAGCTGGGTCAGAACACAGAGTTCGTAAGCCTGTCGTATGACTGTTCCCTCTGGCCTGACAAAGCTGTGCCTGGAAGGCGGATTGAAACGGATC
>NZ_JACSIQ010000256.1:0-545 GCF_018812105.1 Gluconobacter sp. P1D12_c | reverse complement strand
GCCAATTGCACATCATGTGACCCAGCCATCCCGCATGGCTGCGATCCTGATTGACGAGATGCGTCGCCGAAGCATTCTCCTGCCGTCGGTCACTGTCATTGAAGCCTTGGTGCGCCGTGCTCGCCAGCAGGCCGATCACCTTGTCCATGACGTCCTTGCAGGGGATCTGCCGCCGGAAACCCGTTGTCGTTTGGACAAAATGCTGGAGCGTCGTGGCGATCGCAGTGCCTCCTGGCTCTCGTGGCTGCGTAACCCGCCCTTGTCACCAGCCGCGCGCAATATCCTGCGATTGCTGGAACGCCTGGAGTGTGTACGATCCCTGAACCTCGACAGCGCTCGCGCCACGACCATACCGCGTGTGGCCTTTGACCGTTTGAGCGAAGAAGCTGCCCGGATTACGCCCCAGCATCTGGCCGAGCTTCGGTCATCCCGTCGTTACGCCATTCTGGTGGCAGCCGGGGTCCGACTTGAGGAGGTTCTAACCGACGCGGCCCTCACAATGATGGACAAACTCCTCGGAAGCATGATGCGCCGTGCCGAGCACC
>NZ_JACSIQ010000255.1:0-546 GCF_018812105.1 Gluconobacter sp. P1D12_c | reverse complement strand
CTCTGAAGATGATGAAGAAGCGTGTCATCAATGATGCTGAGCTTTTCACGAAGCGTGATGAAGGCGAAGCCACGATAGGTGTCCCTAAATCATTGGATATGTTCGGGCCCGATATTGCTATGGCTCTCTGTGTTGAGCCTTCTCTTGATGGTCGTGTCATCGTTGGTGATGAAATAAAATTCGAGCAGATGGAGAATAAGATTGTTGGGCTGATGCTCCCGCATCATGCTTTCTATAACGTCTCTGAACCCTGTCTTATGGTCCAGAATTATACGCAGACGCCTGACACTGAACTCGGCAAAAAGGCTCTCGAACTCATTGAAGTTGTCTCTAAGCGACACCATCAGCAGGTTATCGAAAAACTCCAAAAAATTGGATGCGATGCTCTAACGGGGCGTAATCTGTTTGCGTTGCGTGGTTCGTGGGAGCTTGGCAACAGGGATATCAATGCGGTGGATGATTCCGCAAAAGCATATATGCTTGACACTTACACGATATCTCACATGGGTAGAGGTGGGGGTAGCGTCTTAGAAGATGGGATGCTGT
>NZ_JACSIQ010000254.1:0-546 GCF_018812105.1 Gluconobacter sp. P1D12_c | reverse complement strand
GGATTATTCTGCTGATGAGAATCTGCGTTTTGCGTGTCGTTCGGAACAGGAAGACAGGCGACGCTTCAGGCTTCCTGCTGGTGGTTTAGAATACGTTCCAGAGGTTAAGGAAGCGAAGGAATCACGCGGAGAGATTTTTGATGCAGGACCGTCTGAGAATGGGTGTGAGTCATCTTCTCGGATAGGTTTTTATGAGCTTCTTCGTCGCAACAGTGGGAACAAGGTTGATGTGTTTAAACATCTTGAACGCATTGGCAGGGATGAGGCCATAAGGCTTCAATCTGATCGCATTGCTGACAGGCTTGAAGGGCTGGGGATTCCGTCTAGGCGTAAGAAGCAGGATGGCACCTTTTTCAAGGTGGGTTTGCTGTCTGGATTAGCTAAGCAGATGGATGAACAGTTTAGGCATATCATGTTCATTCCTGCTGTTGCTGTTGCTGAGCGTCGCCAGTTGAGGAATGAGCTGACCTATTGGATTGATAACATTCTCCCGAATAAGGGGAAGTATCTGCGGTACATGGTTATCACCTGCGGTGAGAACGTCCG
>NZ_JACSIQ010000253.1:0-548 GCF_018812105.1 Gluconobacter sp. P1D12_c | reverse complement strand
CCGATACTTCCGGTCGATGGAGACGTGGGGTTTGTAGCCAAAGAATGGGATAGCGAGATCACTCGACGGCATGGTTCCATCGTCCTGCCGCTTCGCTTTCGTGAACTTCAGCGTCCAGCGCGCATGGCGATCCTTGTGCGACAGCTTTGACGGCTTGTCCTGCCAGTCTTCGGGAATACGGCCTGCCCGGAGATCGGCTTTCTCGGCGTTCGTGTTGCGCTGCTTTGGAGCCGCCACCAGCGTTGCATCCAGGATCTGGCCCGACATCGGCAGATAGCCGGCGTGCCGCAGGGTCGCGTCAAAACGGTTGAACAGACCCTCGATCGCTCCCACCTGCGTCAGGCGCTCACGGAACAGCCAGAGTGTTTTGGCATCAGGAACACGATCTGAAAGCCCCAGCCCAAGGAAGCGCATGAACGACAGGCGATCGTTGATCAGATATTCCGTCCGCTCATCAGACAAATTGTTCAACGTCTGGATCACCAGGATCTTGAACATCAGCACCGGATCAAATGGCGGTCGCCCGCCTTTGCTTCCATCTGAATAGG
>NZ_JACSIQ010000252.1:0-548 GCF_018812105.1 Gluconobacter sp. P1D12_c | reverse complement strand
GATCAGGGCGTTGATTCACTGTCTGCCATTACGGGAATTGACTGGCCCCGCCTCCAGGACGCCATCGGCAGGGCTGAAACCCTGACAGCTCCAGAGACCATTGATCGCACGGCCGAACTGATCAACCGGCATCGCTCTCTTCGTCCTGCCATTGGTCCATTCCTGAACGCGTTCCAGTTTCAGGGTGGTCGCACGGTACAGGGATTACTGAAGGCGGTGCAGATCATTGGAGACCTCTATCGGACCGGTAAACGCCGCTTGCCTGACTCCTGTCCGATCCGTTTCATTCCGCCTTCCTGGCACAGCTTTGTCAGGCCAGAGGGAACAGTCATACGACAGGCTTACGAACTCTGTGTTCTGACCCAGCTGCGCGAGCGTCTGCGTGCCGGAGACATCTGGGTAACGGAAAGTCGCCAATACCGCGCATTCGACACCTACCTTCTTCCGGAAGCCACGTTTGCAGCGATGCGCGCGCAAGGACCGTTGCCTCTGGCGATCAATGCTACGGCTGACACGTTCCTTTCTCAACGGCGTGCAGTGCTGGAAAC
>NZ_JACSIQ010000251.1:0-549 GCF_018812105.1 Gluconobacter sp. P1D12_c | reverse complement strand
GCAAACAGATTACGCCCCGTTAGAGCATCGCATCCAATTTTTTGGAGTTTTTCGATAACCTGCTGATGGTGTCGCTTAGAGACAACTTCAATGAGTTCGAGAGCCTTTTTGCCGAGTTCAGTGTCAGGCGTCTGCGTATAATTCTGGACCATAAGACAGGGTTCAGAGACGTTATAGAAAGCATGATGCGGGAGCATCAGCCCAACAATCTTATTCTCCATCTGCTCGAATTTTATTTCATCACCAACGATGACACGACCATCAAGAGAAGGCTCAACACAGAGAGCCATAGCAATATCGGGCCCGAACATATCCAATGATTTAGGGACACCTATCGTGGCTTCGCCTTCATCACGCTTCGTGAAAAGCTCAGCATCATTGATGACACGCTTCTTCATCATCTTCAGAGATCCATCAGACTGATCTCGAACGATGCGAAGCCTCTCATCATTAAGAGACCCCTTGAACTCCTTAAACGATCCGTACCTCTGTATCAGTCGCGTATTGAGTGTCTCATTATAGAACCACTCAAGATGGCCATCCTCCATC
>NZ_JACSIQ010000026.1:0-10287 GCF_018812105.1 Gluconobacter sp. P1D12_c | reverse complement strand
CAGGTGTCAGGCCCGCGTCTGCTGCAGGGCCGCACGCGACCCCGCATCAGCCGCAAGCCTGCCCCCTTTGCTCAGGACGCTCCGGGCTTGACGGCCTGTCCCGTCGCCCGTCTTGGCCGGTGGCAGGATGGGCTCAGGAAAACGCCACCTCCCTTCCACTCTCGTCGGCGTCAGTGTGCTCGCCGCACGGGCAGGATGGGTCTAGGAAAACAGGGGGCGATCAGCCGGGGCCGGGTGTCCGGGCGGACGAAAGAGACGGGCGGCCTGCCGGGGCCGTTGTGGCGGTCAGAGCGGGCTGGCCGGTCAGGGTCTGGATCAGGGCGCGGCCCGGTTCAGAGGTGGGAGTCCGGCTGGCATGGCGGGCTATTTCCCGATCCGTCCCGGCCAGTTCTGTCAGGATTTCTGTTTCCCGACCGTGAGCGGCCCCAAACGCAAAGGCCTTTTCCCGACTGTCGCCATAGGCTGCCATGTCCTTCTGCACCTTGCCCAGCTCGCGCGCGAAGGTGGGATTGTGGCGCAGTTCCTTTTCGATCGCGTCCCCCAGCGCCGCATGACGGCCTCCGGCCTGCATGCCGCTGAAGGCCTGTGCTGCATCGCCGCCCTCCTGGCGGACAGCGGCCTCGATGTCGCGGCAGACGAGGGAAGGCGGGGCCGACCAGAACGCATGAAGAGACGCAGCGGCCTTGCGGCCTTCTTCCTTGGCCTGTGCCAGGAGCGTGCTTTCGCGCTTCTCTTCCGCAGGCCCGAAGACAGCCGGAATGACCGGACGGGGCACGGGCCGAAGCGTTGGAGCAGCAGAGGCCGACACAAAATCGGATCGCACGGAAACGGTGTATCCGCCGTTTTGTCGGACAGCGTTTCGGAGATCCGCGACGGGGACCGCCACGATCCCGTCAGGCGTTTCGAACGCACCGGAAAGGCTGGTCCGTGTCTTGAAGATCCCCGAGACCGTTTCCCCAGGTGCGGCCGTGCGGATGACGAGGTTATCCAGCGGCCTTGCGGCAGGGCCAGAGCCCATATCCTGCATCAGCTCTTTCAGAGCACGCGCGCGGGCGGGATCGGTGGCGTCTGTCAGCAAGCGCACCATAGCAGGGTGATCCGGGTCCTGCGTGCCGACGATGGAGGCGGAGACCATCCGGGCTTTCGTGATGACGGAGAGGTCCACGTTATGCCCGTAATGACGGCCGAGTTCCGCGATGAACGCGTCCTGCGTTCGGCCGTTGCCCTCCCTGTACGGGTGGACATAATTCAGCTCATTCAGCACCTTTCCGGCGATGGCTGCGAACTGCTCCGGCGTTGAGTTCTTCAGGACGTCCGGGTTGCGGATCGGCTTGAAGGCTTCGTTTAGTCCCATGTCGATATGGGAGCCGGGGAGGAAGGTCGTTGACCCTTTTCGCATGGAGCCGATCGGCTCGACCCGTGCCCCGTCCACGACCGGCCTTTCGTGGCGCATGTGACCGGCCCACTCATAGACGTCCTGGAAGATATGCCGATGGATGGCCTTCAGGTGGTCGGCATCGAAATGGCCTGACGGCCCCAGACCCATCCGGATTTCCAGAATCCTGTGACTGGTGCGGCGGTACTCTTCGGGGTGAAGCTCGGAATGGCGGCGCAGGCCGAGACGGTTTCGCAGAACGTCCGTCTGGTCAGGATCATCCGAAACATTCGGGTAGGTGTAGCCGTGGGCAGGAGGCATTAACGCGTCAGAGGGCGGGATTCAGTCTCCGCCCCAGTTCGGCGAGGTCGATCTGTCCCGCGACGAACGACTGGCAGGCATCCTCGATAAGGGGATCATGCGTGTAGCCCTGCCGTCTCTGGGCCGCGAGGGTCCATTCGACCGCATCCTGACGGCGCGCGCGCTCTTCATCCGAAAGGGCGGAAAAAGGCGTCGGCGCGAAAAGGGTCTTGGCTGAACTCATAAGAAGAAAATAGCGGTTTTAGGCCGGAATGGCAAGGTTTTCCGGGCCTTGCGGCCTATCTGAGGGCGTGTTTTTGAAGTGCGATTTTTCGCGTTCAGTCGCAGAACGAAGCGGCAGGATGCTCTTATGACGAAGAGCCTTTCCCCTCTCGATAGTCGCCCGAAGCACCTGACCGGGCCGCGCCTGTCTCTTGCCCTGTTCCGGATCGGATGGTCCGAGCGTCAGGCCGCCGAGAAATGCGACATGCACCGCAACCAGTTCCGGCGCTGCCTGGAGGGCACGTCCTCTCTTCCGGCTGACTTATCCGCATGGTTGCTGGATCTGGAAGCGGCTCATGTGGCCCATCCCTGTCCCCGGCAGAGAAAGGCTGATCCCATTCTCGCCGAGATCCGCAAAGCCGGGTGACATTGCCCGCGACGTGGTGGGTTCCGGTGTCTCCACGTCCAGGCTCAGGGGATATGAAAAAGGCAGCCCGGAGGCTGCCTTCAAATCGCAAACTCGCCTTCGTCAGTGCTGGTGGTGCTTGAAGTCAAAGCCGAGCTTTCCATTGCTCATTACATAAGGCGTGCATGTCACTCCTGGGTGAACAACCGAGTACGGCTTTAGCCACCTCGTGCTGATCCATGCAGGCTGGAGCGTGTAGGTCATCGTGAGAGCGTAGCCATTTTTCTGTGGCTCGACGGTATCAATAGCCATGACCACCGAGGCGTCAGAAATGACGGTAGCTGATGGAGCAGGGGCTGACATGAAAGAGATGGGATGGTGAGTGTCCATCATGACGTCATCGGGCGCATCCAATGCCATACAGACATGATGGTCGATCGGCTTTACCGGAGTGACGTTCGCGGCATGAGCTGTCCCAAGGACAGAGGCGAAACCGGCAACCGCTAAGAGGATTTGTCTGTTCATTGTCTCTCTCTATCACATTACGATGAAAGGACAGGGCTCGTGGCTCCGGTCCCCATTTTGTCCGCAACGGACTGCCTCCACTGTCCTACGGTCATTCCGCTTGTAACGCCGTTGCTGCTCATCTTGCTGCTGGAGATGTAGTCGGACATGAGGTCGCTTGAGTTTGCCTGGGCAAGGGCGTTTCCAGTTGTTGGGCCGAAATTATAATAGCCACGGGTATCAACGGCGGTCGGATTACTGACGCCGGCTTTCTGAAGAGAAAGGGCTGCGTCTTTAAGATATTGTGCGGCCGCAACAGCCTGTGTGGCCGGGTCCTGCTGTCCGGCAGTCCCCGAGGTGATGGTGCTGGCCAGTCCCGGGTTGGCGGCGAGCGCTTTGCTCATTTCTTCTGAATATGTGCCGTTCGACATCTGAAACGCTCCCGTGATCGTGTGTCCGGACCCGGTGGCCGTATAGACATTCTGGCAGCCTGATTCGACCTGACAGGTTGCGGCCAAGGCAGCAGGGTTCACGCCAATGGAGGACGCATTGTCAGCGGCCTGATAGCCCCATGCGCGGCTATAGAGCGTTTGCAAGGAATCCGATCCGGTTGAGACGGGCTGCGTGGTCTGAATCACTTTCCCATCCCCGCCGATCTGCTGAACTGTCCCGGCTGGTACCGTAAAGTTTGGCAGGCCGACTTCTGGATAAACGACATGCGGGACTTCAGGCAGGCCGTTAGGCACCTCAATCGACTGTGCCTGGCACGAACCGCTGAGGCCAAGTCCGGCCGAGAAAGCCAGACCTGTAATCAAAAAGGATTGTTTGAAGGGCGGCGGCATTGAGCACTCCTGTGTTGGGGTGGTCAGTATCCGCCTGTAGTCTGCGACTTTGAGTATTGTCTGAACAGCTCTTGTTGGCGCGAGGCGGTGTGTCCGTTTTGGACACACCTAAATCAGGTGATCGAGGATAATTCCGAAGACGGTTCCGCCCACGATCATGGTGGCGAACCATCCGGCCCGCTTGCTGATTTCGTCCCGTCGAACACGAGTGCCCGCCATCACGATCTGCGCTTTCATTGAGGCCGCGATTTCATGTTTTACGGTGCTCAGGATCTCGGCGACTTTCGCTTTGACTGTCTTTTCGTCGATCTGCTTCATCTGATCTGAGACAGCGATAGCACTGCGAAGAACGCCTTGCACGGCAGCCATCTCTTCCGCGCTTGCACGGCGGCAGTCTTCTGCCATTTGCTCACAGGAACGCTGAGCAGCAAGACAGCGCTCTCCCATGGCTTCCATACTATCGACCATCATCATCATGAGTTGTGCTTCAGGCTTGCGCGGCGTTTGCACCCAGTATTCGCAGGCCTGTTTGAGGCCTGCTATCCGTTTGCGAAATTCTTCCTGCTCGGCCCTGCAGGAGAGCGTCATTCGTCGTCTCCATCGTCGCCATTTTCGATCTCATCTTTCGAGACAACGGGGGGCAGGCCGTTTGGCATGTTTGGTAGGAAATCGGCCCCCAAGTCTCTCATGAACGCAGGAATGGAATGGCGTAGCCAGAAATCGAAGCGGAGCGTATCGAACCATGAAGGAGTGGGCATACCTGAAACCGGCTTGCCCGCTACGAAATCAAAAAACGATTGATTGCGCTCGGCCACTTTGAGAAGCCCGTTGACAGCGGGGAAGGTCGCGACAGTCCCTTTGTTCGTGAGAGCCTGCTGGACGGCGGGGTGTCGAATGATCGCCCGTGTGTGCTCCTTTGAGTCCGCTTTGTAAGATGCGAGACCTTCGTTGATGATGACGACGCTTCCTGGCGGGTTGAAATCGCGCCGATGCAGGTCGTCAAGATAGTCCAAATCGGCGGGTTCAAAACCAATGACGAAATAGGGGATCAAGCGGACTTTCATTCGCCTCATCGCACCGAGGAGTGGAGAGCCTTGAATCAGTTCATGAACGGCCGTCCAACCGCCGCCAATATCCAGCACAGCATCGCGGCCTGTCTGGGCCATACCCATAATCTGCTCTTCGAGCCATGCGGCCTGTCCACTTGCGTGCTGTTCGGGTGGGGTCAGAACATCCACACCGACCGTGTCGATGGCGTGAGACTTGTTCATGATGTCTGTATTCCAGACTTGTGGGTCTCCGCCCTGTTGCAGGGTGATCTCGGTGATAGCTTTAAGAATGGTCGTCTTTCCGACCCTCTGGCGTCCGATTGCTACGATCAGGCGAGGGCGGCGCGGTTTGGCTTCGGCTGCTGGTTCGGTCTTGGACGTCTTTGCCGTGGCAGTCATGGTTTACTCCGTCAGGAAGCCCGGTCCTCTTGCTCGCTTTTGAGCAAAGAGCTTCTCTTCAATTTCATTTGTGAGCCTCGCAGCTCTCTCCTCCGGAGTTTCCTTTCGGTCCTCCAGATGGCTTCGGAGTGTCTCCGCTTGATCTGCGACTGAGACTGTCCTTTTCGAGACGCTCTCATTTTTTTTCGATGGGCGGTCTGAATAGGCCTCTTCAACAGAAGCTGGACGCCAGTCTGCCGGGACACGACTGGGTGAAACTGGTTTTGGATTGTGTGAAGCCTCGCCAGGCCGGTCAGCCCGCAGCGCTCTTTTCCTTCTAAGAGCCCTGATCCGCGTAAAGCGTGCTCTGCACTTTTTCCATGTGGCCGGAGTGTTTTCGAGCGAGAGACCATCCTCAATCGCCGCACTAACAAGCTTCTCCCAGGACCATCCTTTCTCGTATCGGAGGGCTTCGATTTCCTCGCAGTGTTCGTCGATCCACAGATAGAGAGGCGAAGTGTCTGCTCGGTATGATCTTCCGGGATCAGTCTCGGCCAGTCTGGAGAGGCCTTTGGACACGGTTTTCGTCATGACACTTCTCTTTTGTGTGTGTCCGTTTCGGACACGATGTTCTTCGATCGACTGCGGTGACGGCACTGATCTAGAGTGCGCCAACGTTACACAGAGCCTAGCGCATTGTGTGCGACTACAAAGCGACACCCCCATAATACATATACGACCCCACGGGGACCACATAGCGATATACTCACGACCTATCTACGACCTGCCTACGACGGCATTACGACCTACCTACGACCCAAGAGTGACCTACGAGCAACCCCATAACGACCTACTAGACGACTACACAACGACTACACAAAAATAAGGCTCTTCATAGACCATTGCACCGTTGGTGCGGACGGCTTCGCCGCGCAGGGAAAAAGGAAGAGGATGAGGGACGATGAGTGAGGCCACTCATTCGGTTGCTGTGTGCTCCTGCGAGGTCGTAGAGCAGCCTGACGAAAGGGGGGCGATCGGAAGAGGAACCGGATCGACCTGCCGCCATGATGAAATGATCTCAGTCGCACGAGGGCTTTCTATCCTGCCCTCATGACAGATCAGACCCAGACCCCCGACCGCCCTCCCGAGACCGACGTTTCGGATCGGGAGCTTCTTCAGAACCTTCTCGCCCGCTGTGACGAGCAGGGAGAAGAGATCCGGTTCATCAGCGAAAAGCTGAGTATCCTGATCGAGCTTCTTACCCCCTCGGAGAAGGGGGACGGCCCGACACTGGACGACATTCTCGCGCGCCTGGTCGAACTGATGAAGGATCAGGAGCCGGTCATCAGGCGCATCGACCACACGACCGCCCGCAACAACGACCTCCTTGAAGGCCGTAAGGTTCGTCCGAAGGCAGAGGACGGCCACACGTCATGATGACCTTCCGCAAGATTTCGGCGGAGTGTAACGGCAAGTTCGTGGCCGCCTATTTCACCGAAGGGGCACCGGATCCGGAGCACGATTTCCGCACGGACACCGGCAAGGTGCCGGACGGTGATGGTCAGCGCCTCACGAATTACTACCTCGGCCGTGATGGCCGGGCCTCGTTCAATCCGGGCATGAGCCAGCAGATGGCGGACGTCCTCGGCGTGGATCGGCGCGCCATGCCCACGACCGAAACACTTGCGGCCCTGTTCGAGGGCAAGCGCGCTGACAATGGCGAGCAATGGTCTCAGGCAAAGCGAAAGATCAGCGCCTATGATCTGACCATGGCCCCGCACAAGTCGGTCACGCTGGCTGCCGAGTTCGCGCCCACGCAGGCCGAAGGGGCCGCCATCTGGAACGCTGTGCAACGGGCCAATGACGCAACCATGCAGTATGTGGCCCGCGAGCTTGGCTTTGCCCGACGTGGGCATGGCGGGGAAGACGGAGAAGAAGCCGGGGAGGTCGCCTGGACGTCCTACCGTCACCGTACGTCGCGCCCGACCCTGACCCTGCATGATGCCGAGACCGATACCAGCTATCTGCGTGAGGCCCCGACAGGGGGCGATCCGCAGATGCACATTCATAACTCGCTCTACAATGTGGTTGTGACCGAGAGCGGTCATGTGGGCTCGCTGGACACCAAGCGCCTGCGCTCTCGCGTGCATGAGTTCGGAGCCTTCTTCCAGGCGGAACTGGCGGATGAGCTGCGCAAACTCGGGATCGCGCAGTCCTACGACGCCAAGGAGCAGGCAACCGTTATCTCCGCCGTTCCGCAGGAGGCTTGTGACGCTTTTTCCAGCCGCACGGCCGAGGTAACGCGATCGGCGCGGGCGTATGCCGAGAAGGAGGGGCACGACTGGAACACCATGACGGCCGAGCTGAAAAACAAGATGCTCAAGGCCGCCAGTCTGGCGCACAGGCAGAAGAAGAATGAATCCGCTGACGACGTTGAGGCCTGGCGCGAACGCGCCGCTGCGATTGGCTGGAAGCATCACAGCGTCATGGGCACGGCTGAGGCCACGGAGGTATCTGTCGCGGACCGGCATGAGCAGGCCTACGCGTTTGCGGCCAAGCATCTCGGCAAGGAGTTTGAGACGGCGGCCGTTCTCGATCATGACAAGCTGAGGATGTACGCCGCGCGCGGCCTCATTGGAGCGGGCATCCCCGGGGGCATTGAAGACATCGACCAGGTCGTCAAACTGATCGAGGACAAAGGCCTTGAGGTTCGGGGCGAACAGGTGAGCCTTGTGTCGTGCGTGAAGAATGACCGGATGCGCGTCACCAACACGGCCCAGATCCTTATCGAGGAGACCCTCGCCAAGGAGGCCGTTCGGGCCTCGGCGGATCGCACTGCTTCCCTTTCGGACGCCCAACTCACAGAGGCCATCGCGCGATGCGACCTCGATTTCGACAACGAACACGGCCAGTCCCAGAAGGCGGCGATCTACGCCTTGGGGAAGGCTGGAAAGATTTCGATGCTCACGGGCGTTGCCGGCTCCGGTAAGACAACGCTGCTTCAGCCGCTTGTGGATGCCTGGAAGCGCGATACCCGCTTCTCGGAGAAGGGCCGTGAGATGATTGGCCTTGCGACGGCCTGGCGTCAGGCGGATGCGCTTGGCGATGCCGGGATCCATCAGCGCTACGCTATGATGCCCTTCCTGAGCCGCCTTGAGAAAGGCGAGCAGACCGTGGACGAGAACACGGTTCTGGTCATTGACGAGGTCGGCCAGATCGCACCGCGCCAGATGCTTCAGCTTCTGGAGCTGCAACGCGCGAGCGGCTGCACCATCAAGGCCTTGGGCGACCGGGAGCAGGCTCAATCCATTGAGGCCGGTGATACTGTCGAGATCCTACGCAGGGTTCTGGCCAAGGAGGATATGCCGGAGCTGCTGTCCACGGTCCGCCAGACAACGGCCCGCAATCGTGAGATCGCCGGACTGTTTCGTGGCGAGAAGCCGAGTGCGGATGCACTGGAGGCGCGTCGCCCCAAAGGGAAGGCCGCCTACGCCAACCGGGATCAGGAAAACTGGGATGATCCCCGCAACGCCTTTCACTTTGAGGAAGTCCGCCGCGCTATCGACATGAAGCGCGAGGACGGCACGATCCGGCTAGTCGGCGGCGATCAGGATGAGGTTCTGCAAAAGATTGCCGAGCTTTATGTCACGCGCCGTGACGCGCTGGCTGCGTCCGGATCAAAGCGCGGGATCAGCATGTCGGCGCTGACCAACCAGGACGCGGCCGACCTCAGCCGCGCCGTGCGCAGGATCCTGCAGGAGCGTGGCGAAATCTCCCGCGATGAGGTCAATCTCGATGCGGTCGATCAGCGCGGCGAAACCTATGAGCTTCAGGTCGCTGCCGGCGATAAGCTGCGCCTGTTCCGGCGCACCTGGGGGGTGGTCCAAGGGACAGGGACCACCGTTGGCAACAATGGGGATGTCGTGGAGGTTGTCTCGCACGGCAAGGATGGCCTGAAAGTCCGGACGAAGGACGGACGGGAGGCGGATGTTGAATGGCGTCGGCTGAAGGACCACAAGACCGGCCGGATCCTGCTAGGCTTCGGTCATGCCATGACCATTGATGCCGCCCAGGGCCTTACCTCAGACGAACATATCAACGCACTCCCGCGAGGCGTGGCAACGGCAACCGGGTTTACATCCTACGTGGCCGAAAGCCGGGCCAAGGGCACGACCTGGACCATGATCTCAGACGGCGCGACGTTTGAGGCCGTGCGCAACGGGCGCGCGCTCGGCGATACGACGGAGATCACCAGTGATGATCTGTGGAACCATGTGGCCAAGGGCATGTCCAACAAGCCCTATAAGGCTCTTGGCATGGATCTGCCGTTCACCTCCCAGGAGGAACGGGAGAAGCACGTTCAGGAGCTGATTCGCCTCGGCAAGATGCAGGAAGAAATGGCGCAGGATGGCCGCGACTATGGACGCGAGGTGGCCAACCGCGTGCAGGCGATCACCTTGGAAAAGACGGCTGCACCGAGGCTGAGGGAATTGGACCAGCAGATAGCAGAGCTTCTGGTGCAAAGCGGTTCTGCTATGTCTCAAGCGGAACAGGAGTTGCGTGAGAGTAGAATCATGATAGCCAAGACCGCCTCGCCAGCGGTCTAAGTTAGGGCGCGCAGTTCAAATCGGCTGCCATCAGAACTTATGAGTCCTGCTTCTCGGTGAGATACGGTGAGATCTGGAGGTACGGCTTCATGACTTCTGGGAGCCCTGTCTGATAGAATTGACGCAGGAACTCGTCAGAGTTTGCTATCATCTCTCGATGGTGTCTCTGGGTAGGGTCGCGTCTTGAGAAGTCACTTATGAAGGTTTTGCTTGGGCCATTCTGCTCCACTTGCTTGTTGACGGCCTCGGTCGAAATTAATTTTGAAAAGATCTGGCCCCTTGCGACATCGAGAGCAGATTTAACCTCTGGTCCAAACAGAAATAATGAGCCTTCGCCATGTGAGATTAAATCATTTTCATTTTCTTTAAGTAAAAAAATACGATCCGAGTTCTTTTTGTAATCGGAATCTCTTTCTTCGTCGTTGATGTAGAAGCTAGACGCAGGTGTTAGGTCGCGTTGACAAAAGGTCTATACACTCATCCTGAGATCTGATTCACTGGTTGCTTCAACGCAGACGGTACGGTGGAGCGGGCATGGCACGAGGTGATCTGACGGATCAGGAATGGGCGATAATTGGTCCGCTTCTGCCGCCTGAGCGCGGAC
>NZ_JACSIQ010000250.1:0-549 GCF_018812105.1 Gluconobacter sp. P1D12_c | reverse complement strand
CCGACGACAATGTAATTGTCATAGTCGGACACTATGACAAGTCAAATATTGATTTCTATCTGCTACAATAAGTTTCCAGTACCCCACAAACTGAGGGTCGGAGATTGTTATGGATATGGTAAAGAAGGAAAAATATAGAGAAATAGAGAGAGAAGTACAGAGGCTTGAAAATCTGTTCAATATAAAGKCTGTGCGATTGAAGGCACGTTATGAGACCAAGGCTATTCGTTATATGTTTGGGAATGGGGTCGAGGTTTATTGCGGTTGGGAAAAGCCTTACGATATCATGACTTGTTTGCATGACCATTATATTGACCATTCTTTTCCTGTGAAGGATGTGAAAAGTTATAGAGATTATTTGCKTTKTCTTCCTTCGCATTCTTCTTTGTTTTTGGATTACATAGAAAGCAGGGGATATGGTTTTTTAAGATTCAACGAATATTTGAACGATGACGATGATGATTTTTGTTACGAGTGTGTTTTTGTTAATGACAATAAAGATGAGATACGCCTTTGGGTTAAAGATTTAGAAGAATGTGACAAGGATGG
>NZ_JACSIQ010000249.1:0-550 GCF_018812105.1 Gluconobacter sp. P1D12_c | reverse complement strand
GTATTCGAGTATCGATAATTTAGATTTGGAAAATTGTACGTCTGATGATTTTAAAAGAAGACTCTCAACGATTTGCGAKAAATTTTTTGGATCGTTGTCATGAGTTATCAATTCGCACATTTTGAGATGCTGAGTCGTAAAGTGCTTGTAAAGCCTTCCGACAAGGCAACGAAGTCTAAGAAGTGGAATATTAAAGAGACTATAGATGAGGCTACCCGGAGAAATCMGGATGCCTGTTTGCATGTTGAAAATCCAGGCAAGCAGGTTCTCGTTTTTGGTCTGGATTTTGAAGCTCTTGAGCGTGAGCATGAGCAGGCTTGCGATGGTGCTGTTGATGTTCAGAAGAATGGCAAGAGCCGGATAATCAGAAGCACTCAAAATACTATGGCGTGCATTGTTCTGTCTTGGCCAGGTGAGATGGATGCCGATTGTAAGCGTTGGCAAGCTCGGTCGGTCAAGTGGTTGCAGGACACGTATGGGGACCAGTTGAAGACAGTCATCAGGCATGATGATGAGGCTTTTCCTCATCTTCATGCTTTCATCGTTCCTG
>NZ_JACSIQ010000248.1:0-551 GCF_018812105.1 Gluconobacter sp. P1D12_c | reverse complement strand
TTTCGACCTCCATGCTAAAGGCTAAATCAGTATTAAAAAGATAGCTCAAACTGCTTCGCTTCATGAGCAGATAATTAGCTCAGATTTGCTGTGTCCTGCATCACAGAGCGAGCGCAGAGCGGGAGCCACGTAGTGTGGCCGTAGGCCATCTGTGTGGGATGGTTCTTGATAATCTGATTTTTATGGTAGAATGTGAGTCGAGGTTAAATCGATGGATATCTTGGCGGATTACATCGAAGAAGCCCGATAGGTTAGGAGAAGGCTCATGACGCAGGAACGTCACAACCCGACCCACATCAGTATTATAACACAACTGATGGCGATGGTTCAACACAAGACCGCCAAGACTGGTGGTCTCGGATGGAATCCGTAGGTCGTTCATATACGAAATTACCGGCCCAACGGGTCATCAAAGCTCTGTCATATGATGGGGGGTATTATCCTCGTTCATGGCTTGGGCATGTGTTCCATCTGGGGTGGTCTGTTGATGATATCTGCTGGCTGATATCTGCTGACTGCAAGCACCTTGGGCTTATAGCTCGGGATTATTC
>NZ_JACSIQ010000247.1:0-551 GCF_018812105.1 Gluconobacter sp. P1D12_c | reverse complement strand
CCTGTTGCCAAGCTCCCACGAACCACGCAACGCAAACAGATTACGCCCCGTTAGAGCATCGCATCCAATTTTTTGGAGTTTTTCGATAACCTGCTGATGGTGTCGCTTAGAGACAACTTCAATGAGTTCGAGAGCCTTTTTGCCGAGTTCAGTGTCAGGCGTCTGCGTATAATTCTGGACCATAAGACAGGGTTCAGAGACGTTATAGAAAGCATGATGCGGGAGCATCAGCCCAACAATCTTATTCTCCATCTGCTCGAATTTTATTTCATCACCAACGATGACACGACCATCAAGAGAAGGCTCAACACAGAGAGCCATAGCAATATCGGGCCCGAACATATCCAATGATTTAGGGACACCTATCGTGGCTTCGCCTTCATCACGCTTCGTGAAAAGCTCAGCATCATTGATGACACGCTTCTTCATCATCTTCAGAGATCCATCAGACTGATCTCGAACGATGCGAAGCCTCTCATCATTAAGAGACCCCTTGAACTCCTTAAACGATCCGTACCTCTGTATCAGTCGCGTATTGAGTGTCTCATTAT
>NZ_JACSIQ010000246.1:0-551 GCF_018812105.1 Gluconobacter sp. P1D12_c | reverse complement strand
CTGACCAAAAACGAGAACCGGCTTGCCTGGATTTTCAACATGCAAACAGGCATCCGGATTTCTCCGGGTAGCCTCATCTATAGTCTCTTTAATATTCCACTTCTTAGACTTCGTTGCCTTGTCGGAAGGCTTTACAAGCACTTTACGACTCAGCATCTCAAAATGTGCGAATTGATAACTCATGACAACGATCCAAAAAATTTCTCGCAAATCGTTGAGAGTCTTCTTTTAAAATCATCAGACGTACAATTTTCCAAATCTAAATTATCGATACTCGAATACAAACCATCCTTGTCACATTCTTCTAAATCTTTAACCCAAAGGCGTATCTCATCTTTATTGTCATTAACAAAAACACACTCGTAACAAAAATCATCCTCGTCATCGTTCAAATATTCGTTGAATCTTAAAAAACCATATCCCCTGCTTTCTATGTAATCCAAAAACAAAGAAGAATGCGAAGGAAGACAACGCAAATAATCTCTATAACTTTTCACATCCTTCACAGGAAAAGAATGGTCAATATAATGGTCATGCAAACAAGTCATGAT
>NZ_JACSIQ010000245.1:0-552 GCF_018812105.1 Gluconobacter sp. P1D12_c | reverse complement strand
ATTGGCAGGACAGTTATTGGGATAAGGTCGGGAAGCCTTCTGGCTTAACTCGTATTGGTCCAGGTCGTAGGCGTTTAACTCGGGACCAGTGGAACCAGGAGAAGCAACAAGCCAAGGCTTTAGCTATTGCTCTGGCTGATGGTCGTGCTGTTGCAAAGCGTGTTGATGCTGCAAAAGCTAAGGCTGAAAAGTTTGAGAAGGCTGGCACGTTGGTTGGTGCTGTTTCTTCTGCTGTTGCTGGTGGTGTTGTTCAGGTTTCTGAGTCATTCACGAAAAGCCGTTTTGATGATGGTGCGAAGTCTCGTGAAAATGAAATTCATTTATTGAAGAATCAAAATGAGAAGTTGAAAGCGAGTAATTCATCACTAAAAACAAAAATTCACAAAAGTAATGAATCACGAAAATCACTATTGAACGAATTGAAAAGCGAACGCGAAAAAAGTTTTGATAAGGGCAAGCCGTTCAGAGATTTACAGAAGAAGAATGAACAGCTTGAAACTTATCTTGGTTTAGTTTTTGATTCTTTGGATTCGCATGGAATTAATCCTGTTC
>NZ_JACSIQ010000244.1:0-552 GCF_018812105.1 Gluconobacter sp. P1D12_c | reverse complement strand
TACATCGAAGAAGCCCGATAGGTTAGGAGAAGGCTCATGACGCAGGAACGTCACAACCCGACCCACATCAGTATTATAACACAACTGATGGCGATGGTTCAACACAAGACCGCCAAGACTGGTGGTCTCGGATGGAATCCGTAGGTCGTTCATATACGAAATTAGAGGCCCAAAGGGTCATCAAAGCTCAGTCATATGATGGGGGGTATTATCCTCGTTCATGGCTTGGGCATGTGTTCCATCTGGGGTKGTCTGTTGATGATATCTGCTGGCTGATATCTGCTGACTGCAAGCACCTTGGGCTTATAGCTCGGGATTATTCTGCTGATGAGAATCTGCGTTTTGCGTGTCGTTCGGAACAGGAAGACAGGCGACGCTTCAGGCTTCCTGCTGGTGGTTTAGACTACGTTCCAGAGGTTAAGGAAGCGAAGGAMTCACGCGGAGAGATTTTTGATGCAGGACCGTCTGAGAATGGGTGTGAGTCATCTTCTCKGATAGGTTTTTATGAGCTTCTTCGTCGCAACAGTGGGAACAAGGTTGATGTGTTTAAAC
>NZ_JACSIQ010000243.1:0-552 GCF_018812105.1 Gluconobacter sp. P1D12_c | reverse complement strand
ACCTGTCAGGGTGCCACCCTGCGCCACTTGGCGCATCTGCATGACTGGCAGATCAGCGAGGCCGGATACGCCGAAGCCCTTGGCGGTATGGTTGCAGCCCAGCGGGGGCTGCCCCTGGCGTCACTCTGGGGAGACGGCACATCGTCCTCAAGTGATGGTCAATTGTTTCATGCAGGTGGCAGAGGCGCTGCGATCAGCGATATCAATGCGCGCAATGGCAGTGAACCGGGCGTCAGTTTCTACACCCACATCTCCGATCAGTATGATCCGTTTTCGACCCGGGTGATTGCGGCGACGGCCGGTGAAGCACCCTATGTTCTGGATGGGCTGCTGTATCATGCCAACGGGCTTTCCATTGAAGAGCATTATACCGACACGGGTGGGGCATCGGATCATGTTTTCGGGCTGATGCCCTTCTTTGGTTATCGATTTGCGCCCAGGATACGGGATCTGAAAGAGCGGAAACTTCACCTGTTTCCAGATCAAAGCCCCGGTGATCTCCTGAGTGGAATGGCCGGTGACCCGATCAATACCGATCATGTTGCGGTTGCG
>NZ_JACSIQ010000242.1:0-553 GCF_018812105.1 Gluconobacter sp. P1D12_c | reverse complement strand
ACACGTATGGGGACCAGTTGAAGACAGTCATCAGGCATGATGATGAGGCTTTTCCTCATCTTCATGCTTTCATCGTTCCTGATGATTTGAAGGCGATCAGCTTACATCCTGGGGATAGTGCAAAGCAGAAGGCCAAGGCGGATGGGTTATCTCCAAAGGAACAAAATGAAGCCTATAAGCAATCGTTTAGAGATTGGCAGGACAGTTATTGGGATAAGGTCGGGAAGCCTTCTGGCTTAACTCGTATTGGTCCAGGTCGTAGGCGTTTAACTCGGGACCAGTGGAACCAGGAGAAGCAACAAGCCAAGGCTTTAGCTATTGCTCTGGCTGATGGTCGTGCTGTTGCAAAGCGTGTTGATGCTGCAAAAGCTAAGGCTGAAAAGTTTGAGAAGGCTGGCACGTTGGTTGGTGCTGTTTCTTCTGCTGTTGCTGGTGGTGTTGTTCAGGTTTCTGAGTCATTCACGAAAAGCCGTTTTGATGATGGTGCGAAGTCTCGTGAAAATGAAATTCATTTATTGAAGAATCAAAATGAGAAGTTGWAAGCGAGTAATTC
>NZ_JACSIQ010000241.1:0-553 GCF_018812105.1 Gluconobacter sp. P1D12_c | reverse complement strand
CTGTGTGATTCCATTTCTTCGGCGTTGATTGGGGATGGTGGAAGATGAAGCAGCCTGGTTTCTTTGATGTTGAAGAGCGCCTTGCTCGGCTGAGCGGGCTTGGCGATCAGCTGGAGGCCTTTTCCCGGACTGTGGATTTTGAGRTGTTCCGCCCTGATCTGGAGCTGGCTCTGGCCTATTCAGACGGAAGTAAAGGCGGACGTCCGCCGTTTGATCCGGTGCTGATGTTCAAAATTCTGGTCATCCAGACGTTGAACACTTTGTCTGATGAACGGACAGAGTATCTGATCAACGACCGCCTGTCGTTCATGCGCTTTCTGGGATTGGGGCTGTCGGACCGCGTGCCGGATGCCAAAACGGTCTGGCTGTTTCGTGAGCGTTTGACACAGGCGGGTGCCATTGAAAGGCTGTTTGACCGATTTGACGCGACCCTGCGGAACGCCGGTTATCTCCCGATGTCCGGCCAGATCCTGGATGCAACACTGGTGGCTGCTCCAAAGCAGCGCAATACGAAGGCTGAGAAAGCGGATCTCCGGGCAGGACGTATTCCAGA
>NZ_JACSIQ010000025.1:0-10840 GCF_018812105.1 Gluconobacter sp. P1D12_c | reverse complement strand
AGGAAGCGCATGAASGASAGGCGATCGTTGATCAGATATTCCGTCCGTTTGTCGGACAAATTGTTCAGCGTCTGGATCACCAGGATCCTGAACATCAACACTGAATCGAACGGCGGTCGCCCGCCCTTGCTTCCATCTGAATAGGCCAGAGCCTGCTCCAGATCAGGGCGGAACACCTCAAAACCCACAGTCCGGGAAAATGCTTCGAGCTGGTCACCAAGCCCACTCAACCGGGCAAGCCGTTCTTCAACATCAAAGAAACCCGCCTGCTTCATGATCCATACTCCAATCAACGCAAGGAAAATGGAATCATAAAGACTGACCCAAAACCAGAGAGTTTTTCGAACCCTCCACCTATGCCCCGACATATCCAGAAATCGAATGCAGGGAAGTCGGTGATCCGATCCCGCGTCGAACACGTCTTTGCTGATCAGAAGTCACAGACAGGGCTGTTCGTCGGAACTGTCGGCATCACCCGGGCCAGCATGAGGATCGGGCTGGCCAATATCGTCTAYAATATGCGCCGCTTTCTCTTCCTGGAGCGGATCCGCATCACAGCGTAGCTATCAAGCGGGTAACAGCCCCCAATCTGCTCAAAACGCAGACCGGATCCCATCGCAAAAACCGTCAATAAAATCGCCAAAAGCCAGAAATTACCAGCCAAGCACATCAATCAACGGTTCTTCGATCCCTCCAGGTGCTCGCTCCTTTTTTAGGAGTGTAGAGCACGGTCGCCGGCTTTTCCGGATTAATTGACCCGTTTGAAACGGATAATGCTGCGGGACATTTTTCCGTTATCCCAGTTAGGCATAATCCTCCAAGGCGTCAGAACATCAGCTTCATTCCCCTTTACGACGATATTACGACGCTGCTCTGTTCCAACCCATTCTGGCGCCCATGCTGTCTGTACACTTGTAACCCACTGGTTACCTTCCACACGATAGCGGCCAATATAGGCAACGAGTGTTTTCATGAGATGCGCGCGATCTGCATCATCTTTTGCCGGCTGACGATCACTCCCTTCAAGATTAAACGCAACCCAACCGTCAGGGGTGAAGATGACGCGGCCACGCGGATGGGCGCCCATAGCGTCAATCAACTTCCCGGTTTCTTTATCCTGAACCTTATAAGAGACCAGCTCCCAAACCCCGACTATGTTCTTTTTCAAGTCTGGATCAACTTTCTTTGGAAGTTCCGGAATGGATACTTCCTGAGCATGGATAGATGACAATGAAGACATAGACACAGCCCCCGCAAAAGACATAATCAGCATAATTTTTCTGTACTTACGCATTTTTTCAAACATACTCATATCCTTTCTATTTTAAACAACATTCCTCGTTTTATGACGTCTTATGACGAACACTACGGCACACAGTATCAGAACCAGTATTGCTCCCGCCGCCATGCCAACTCGGGACAACAGCAATAATGGAGAGGCAGGCCCACCCTTTCTGATAAGCGCAACATCCTGTGGTGTGACCTGAACGTCTGGTCGACCATATGTTTTGAAAACAAAATTGCTCAACCTGGCGATCTGACTATCGTCCAGTTGTACAGCATCTCCCGATTTTCCGCCGAAACCTGGCATGAAGGCTTGGCGCCCCTCTACCGATCGAGAGACACCATACAGAATTGTTGAAATGAGGTTGTCGCCACGAGACGCGCCTGTCACCGAATTATGCCAAAGGGATGGATAATAACCATCTTTACTTCCCTGAGCACTGGCCCCATGACACGAGGCGCAGTTCCCCATAAAGAGAGCCGCTCCACTGGCGGTGTTGTCGTTATGATCTAGAATCGGGGTTACCCCCCGCAGCTCGACTGACGGATTTAGGTCATGGCCTTGCTGAAATCTGGACGAAGCGTGATCATTCGGATCACTGACCGGCTTTAAACTGCGCAAATAAACGCTAATGGCATTCAGGTCACCAGAAGACATATGAGAGAAACTGTGTTCAACAGCCTCACCCATTCCGCCTCCGGCCTGTGCTTTGCCATGCAGGCGTCCCGTGCGGAGATATTCCGTAAGATCCTGATCACTCCAACTCCCAATACCACTGACTGTGTCAGGGGTAATGTTTGGTGCGTACCATGTTCCAAGACTGGCTCCCGACAGCGGGTGCGCCAGATCTTCCTGCATCAGGAACCCACGATGTGTATGGCAGGTTCCACAATGCGTCGCCCCCTGTACCAGGTAAGCTCCCCTGTTCCACTCTGCCGACTTTGTCGCATCAGCCTGATAGGGTTTTCCATTCAGGAACAACATGTTCCAAAAAGACATGGAGAACCGGATATTCATCGGAAATGGCAGCGCTGTAACCGGCCCTTTTTTATCTACCGGAGCAACATCCTTCTGGAAGTAAGCATATAAATCAGCAATGTCCTGATCCGTCAGATAGGAATAAGCTGTGTACGGCATTGCTGGGTACAGGTTGGCACCATCTTTTCTGACGCCACGCCGAACAGCTTTGTCGAAATCTTCTAACGAATAGTGACCAATACCTGCTGACAAAGACGGAGTAATGTTTGTCGAATACATAATCCCCAAAGGAGTATGCATGGCCAAACCACCCGCAAAAGGCTGTCCATGAGGCGCTGTATGACAAGCTACGCAGTCTGAAGCAACCGCCAGATACTGACCACGCTGTGGGTCTCCAAGTGGATCAGCCTTTGCAGGATGTGTCGCAGAAAGAGCAATAATAGCAAGAGAGCAGACTGTAACAGTATAGAAAAAGGATCGCTGTATCATGAGATCAAGCCGTCTTGAATTGTGCTACGATTGCGTCGGCGGCCTTCAAAGCAAGCGCTGCCATTGTAATCGTGCTATTTCCACTCCCACCGGTTGTCATTGCACCCCCGCCGGGAAGAAAGAGATTCTCATGATCGTGAGAGCGGCAATCAACATCGACAACTGAGTCTGATGGATCTTTCCCCATAATGCAGCCACCCATGATGTGATCGCTATGCAAGAACTCAGGATTCAGATCGAACTTAGTCGCCCCTAAAGCCGTTGCCATCTTTTTAAGTGTCGGAATAGTATATTGCTCTGCACTACGCCGCACATAGTCGCCTACATCATAATAAATTCGCGGGCGATTAAGGCCTAACCAGTCTTTTTTATCTGACAGAGTCAGACGGTTAATAGAAGACGGAAGAGGCTCGTGTTCTACAACTAACAGTCCGGTACAAGCAGATAGGCGGCGAATTTCCTGATCAAGGGCACGTCCATACAGACCTTTTTTTAACGCTTCTGCTGCACCAATCGAGCCTCGGGCCATATTTTCCATACGGAACATGGCTCCAGCGTATTCACTACGGAAGTCGCCCTGACTGGTGTTCAGAATGCTACTGCCCTGTACAGGTCCAACCCCAGTCCAAAGCGGCTCGCTCATTTCAACAGTCGCTTTCAACTTCGGCTGATCCATCATGTTACGCCCTACCTGATCGGAACTGTTGGCAATTCCATTTGGATGGCGATCATCTTTGGACAAGAGCAGAAGTTTGGGGGTCTCAATGCCATTACAGGCAATGACGAAAGCACGCCCTGTTACGCGATGTGATGTTCGATGAGGGTCATAATAATGGACAGCCTGTATTTTATGATGATCATCCGCTTCAATGCGATAGGCAACAGCATTAGTTAAAAGCTTTCCGCCCTTGGCCTCAATGCGTGGCAGTGCCGTGGCTGCATCATATTTTGCAGCAATAGGGCAGACCGGAAAACAGTTATTATTGCCACAGCAGGCAGGACGCCCATCATAGCTAACACCACTATTGCGTGCCTGCGGTGCAGGCAAATTTCGCAACCCAAGTGGCGCCATAACGTCGGTGAAGCGCTGCTCTCCTGGCCCCAAAGGTAACGGACCCATGGGATAAGGCCGGGAACGAGGCGCTTTTGGAGGCCATTGCAATGCAGTATCCGTTGGACCGCAAACGCCCAGAGCATATTCTGCACGAGCATAATACGGCTCTAAAGTCGCATAATCAAAAGCCCAATCGCGCCCAACCCCATAGAGGCTTTTTAATTTCAAATCCTCGGGGGTCATCCGCCAACAAATGCCAGCCCAATGCCACGTCGCCCCGCCAGCATACCGAACATAACCTTGCTGGTAAGCCGTGGCATTAGGCCCTGTCAGATCCAGATAAGCATTTTCTTCGCCAAGCGTGCGTGTTTCGAGAACTGGCGCCCATGGTGGGGGAGGAAATGGCGCATCCCAATGATGTCGCAACGACGGAGGAAGGTTTCGAAAATTTTCTACGATGGTCTGTCGATCAACCCTGGGCCCAGCCTCCAACATGAGCACTGACAAACCAGCATCTAGAGCTTGTTCAGCGATCAAACACCCAACAACGCCCGTTCCGACGACGACGACATCATATTTTGTCTCATTTACCATTTCAGCGCGCTCCTATATCAGCCTCAAAAAATCGGAAGTTGAGAAAGAGGCGGAGCGTCCGCCGTCCAGCCATTAGGCCCAGAAATAGCATAAGAGGGTATCGTCATTACATCAGACGTGACTTTGAACATCAAAGCCTCTTCATAAGAAATGACGGAAATAGTGGATGCCCCCTGAACTGCACCAGTATACCAAGATTCAATTATGCTTTGAGCGGCATTTTTCAAAGAAACCTCTGGTAGAGCTTCCATAAGCTCTTCAACATCAGCGGGCTTTTTAGCCTCAATGAACGATGCTAGCTGCTCTAAATGTTGAGGAAAATCAGGAACAGTCGCGATCATTGCATCCGCCGTTCTCATTCCAATAGCTTCATTGAGCTTGTGCGGCACCAAAAGAGATGAGACCGACATGAACTTCTGATGCACCACTCCGGAGCGCAACGCACCGCCACTCAATGTGGCAGCACGAGTTGCTTGAACACAAAAGAGGGCACTGAGAGACGACATACCCAAAAGTAACCCACGCCTCCCGATCCGAGGGTTGGTAGAACGTGATATGCGCATGAGAGATACTCACTTCAAAAAATAGAATTACTTAACTGCATAAACTATGTACGATAATTCCTGCATTTTTTGTTATAAATTTTTATTTTAAAACGCTTAGTTATTTATTATAGGCGCACTTATGTATTTGCCTTCCTTTAAAATCAGGAAGGCAAATACATAAATAAAATTACTTATTTTCAGGCAGGCTTGCGGGAATTTGCGGCTGCAACAAATTTGCCCCACTGCACGAGCGTTTCGGTGCAATCTGTCTGATCCAGCTTACATTCGATCAATGTTGGTCCACGAGTATTCTTCTTGGCCTTTTCAATGGCATCAGCCAGTTCTTCACCTGTCGTAGCGTGCAGGCCCAGTCCATATTTGCCACTTTCTACGCCCGGAACACCTTGATTGAAGACCTGCATCAGAGCGGCATAGTCCCAGTTCTGGATATAATTATAGGGGCCATCATGAATTTTGATCTCAATAACATAACCAAAATTATTGATGAGGAAGATGATAACCGGCAGTTCATAGCGAACCATCTGCGCCACTTCCTGTGCCGTCAGCTGGAACGAGCCATCACCAACCATCAGAACATGCTGACGCTCAGGAGCAGCCAGGGCATTACCGAAAATGGACGGCACAGACCAGCCGATATGCCCCCACTGCATTTCCGACTCAACTTTGGCACCCTCAGGCAGATGCATACGCGTTGCATTGAACCAGGAGTCACCAGTCTCAGCGTATAATGTCGTGTTTCCATCGACCAACGCATTGATCTGACGGGTCATTTCATCATTGGTCAGAGGTTCGGATCCATCAGCCACTGACAGTGTAACAGGAGCATAAGGCTTCTCAAGCGAGGCAGGCTTACTGGAGACTTTCTCTGTCAGTACAGCCACGAATTCCTTCAAACGGAAACCTTCAAAAGTCTTTCCATTCACCGTAACCCGGCTCGGGTCCACTTCAAGCACACGCTCTCCACGCACGGAATCCCGCCAACCGACAGTCGAATAATCATTCCAGACCGGAGCCAGAGTGATAACAGCGTCAGCGCTCTTAATGACATGTTCAACGCCAGGGCTGCTGACCTCCCCCCAATACACTCCGCGGAAACCCGGATGCGCCTCAGAGAAGAAGCTCTTGGCCGCAGCCATAACAGTCACGGCACAACCGAGCTTGTCTGCAAGAGCCACTGTTTCAGTCAGTGCCTCACAAGAGCGCAGCTTGCTCCCGACAAGAATGACAACATTCTGGGATTTTTCAAGAAACGCGAGACTTTCTTCAAGCGCAGCTTTGAGGCTGACTTCGTCTGCCTTCAGGTGAGACAGAAGCGACGAAACCGGACCTGGGCGCACACAAGGCTGGCTCGCAACGTTACAAGCAATTTCTAGATAAGCGGGCTTTTTTTCGCGCAGTGCGGTCCGAATGACGTGATCGATTTTTGCAGGTGCAGTGTCTGCCGAGGTGATGCTCTCAGCCGCACATGTAACGTGCTTCACCATCTCCATTTGATAATTATAGTCTGTCGTGCCGATCGTGTGGTGCAGGACATGGCCCGACCCATGATCATTAGAGTTCGGCGCACCAGAAATCAGAATGACGGGAAGATTTTCAGCATAAGCCCCACCCAGGCCATTCATTGCTGAAATTGCACCGACACTAAACGTCACGACAGCAGCAGCAGCACCATTTTCGCGTGCATAACCTTCTGCCGCAAAGCTGCAATTCAACTCATTGCAGTCATAGATCTGCTTCATACCGCCATGCTCAATCAGTTGATCAAGCAGAATCAGATTGTAGTCACCAGCAACAGCAAAATGGTGTTTCAAGCCGATTTGTGTCAGCCGCTCAGCGAGATAATGTCCAACAGTGAAAGTCATAACACAGGATCCCCAACAAAAATTCTTCCCCCAAGATGGATGCCCCTCTTTTAAACGTCCAATATATATTTTGACTGATTGTCATATGTATATCATACGGATACATGGACCTTCGTCACCTACGCTATTTCGTGGCCATCGCAGAGCATGGCAGCTTCACAAAAGCCGCAGAGACGCTTCACATTGAGCAGCCTCCTCTCAGTCAGCAGATCAAATCCCTAGAAACAGAGCTAGGAGTGCAACTCTTTATCCGGTCTAAACGCGGGGCCACCTTGACGGATTTTGGGGAGCAGCTTTTTGAAAAAGCCCAGACAATTCTGCGCCTTGAACATCAATTTCACCTTCTGGCCAAAGGATTATCTCTTGGCGAACAAGGGCGTCTTAGAATAGGGATGGCTGGAGCGGTCGCGCTGTTACCTCTAATACCTAAAGCCATACGGGCATTTCGAGAGCAGTGGCCCGATATTGTAATCACACTCGAAGAGAGTACACCCCCGCTCTCTGTGAGGCTTTACGAGAGCGCCGGGTAGATCTCGCCATTGTACGCCCGCCAGCGCCAGATCCGGACATCGCACTCCATCCTCTCTTTGATGAACCAACCCTGATCGCCATTCCAAAAGGCCATCCACTTTCCAAGCGCCACACGCTCAAATTAATCGACGTCGCCAAAGAACCATTTCTTATTTTTGATCGCTCACTCGGCCCCGGTTTCTACGATGCTATTATCTCAGCCTGTCAACAAGGCGGCTTTACTCCGCGTTTCGGACAAGCAGCCCCTCAGATCACCGCAACAATTCCAATGGTTGCGGCGGGACTGGGTGTAGCAGTCGTTCCGGCTTACCTACGACAAATTCATGCTGATGGCGCAACATTCCATTCCATCCCATCTCCGGCCCCTCACCTCGAGCCAGCATCTCGCTTGCCACCCTTGAAACGGAATTGACTGGACCAAGCGCCAATTTCCATCAAATTCTTCTGGCTATAGGAAACAATAATTAGAATATAATATTGAGTGTATTAGCTGTAATTTCTATTAATAATTACAAAAAATCCGATCATACATATTAATTATTTTCACTAATGCCATGACGGTCGGTGCGCCAAAAAATCTCTTAAATTGTCGAGAAAAGTTCGAACGCGCAGAGGCACGTTACGTCGACTTGGCATCGTTGCAAACAATCCGATCGTCTCCCCTTGGTACTCCGGTAAAAGACGGACCAACCTGCCGCATTGCAGGTCGTCGCCGACGTCCCACAAGACTTTGAACACGATGCCTTTACCCTTGAGTGCCCAATCATGCACCACTTCGCCGCTCGTCGTCGATAGATGCGGCGTTACCTCAACGACCTGATCTTCTCCTTCACGAGACAGCCGCCATCGGTCGAGCATTCCCAGCTCATGCCCACGCATCAGGCAAATACAACGATGCCGATTTAATTCGGCAGGAGTGGCAGGCATGCCAAATTTCTCAAGATAGGCCGGAGCAGCGCAGATGACTCGTTCACTGCTCATGATTTTTGTCGCGACAACCCCCGTTTCATTCGGCATGCCAATCCGAATGGCCAGGTCAAGGCGACTATTAACAACATCCAGCCCTTCATCCGACAGAAGAAGATGGACGCGCAGCTTCGGGAAACGATCGGCGAATTCGCTGACAAAATCAGCCAAACGGCGACGTCCCAGTTCAAGTGGTGCTCCAATCCTCAGAACACCACGAAGTTCCTTTTGATTGGCGGAGATCTCGGCTTCGGCTGCCTCAATATCAATCATGATCTCTGCAGCACGCTCATAAAACGTCTGCCCTTCATCCGTCAGGTCGAAACGCCTCGATGTCCTTGTGACCAGCCGTACGCCAAGCCGCTCCTCCATCCGAGCCAGTCTTCGACTGGAAGCTCCAGCCGAAACGTTGAGATGACGTGCGACGGCAGTCAGATTTCCCGATTCAACGAGGAGTACGAAAAATCTCAGGTCACCGGCGTCATCGTGCATTGAGGGGCCATCTTTGCGTTTTATACACAGATACAATGCCTTTTATGCGACTACCAGCACCATCAACGCACATCCATTGTCTGTTCATCAATGAATGGAGACAGACATGACGTCCGATCGCACTGCATCTTCACTCCCTCCCCTTCTGGATGCGGTTCACAACCGCGAAACCGCCTTCACGAATGAGGAGCGGCACAAGAATGGTACGCTCGGCCTCCTGCCTGACGCCGTCGAAACCCTTGATCGGCAGATGGAGCGCGTCCTGTGGCAGCTGGACAGCAAGAGCAGCGATCTCGAGCGCTTTTTGCATCTGAATGGATTGTCACAGCGTAACGAAACACTGTTCTTCAAGGTTGTGATGTCCGATCCGAAACGCTTTCTTCCGATTGTTTACGATCCGACAATCGCCGATGCCTGCCTTCAGTACAATCGTCTCTTTGAGAGACCACAAGGTCTGTATCTTTCGTTGCGTCACAAAGGGCATGTGAAAGAGATTCTCGCCAACTGGCCCGAAAAAGATGTGCGCTTTATCTGCGTCAGTTCCGGCGGTCGCATTCTAGGGCTCGGAGATATTGGAGCCAACGGCATGGGCATTCCGGTGGGTAAGCTGCAACTCTATACAGCCTGCGCCGCAATTCCACCTCAGGGCCTGATGCCGATGTTGCTGGATATCGGTACGACCAATCAGGAATTGATTGACGATCCACTCTATCTCGGTTTGCGGCAGGCGCCCCCATCGTCAGACGAACTCGACGCATTCGTTGATGAACTCGTCGCAGCCATTCAAGAGCTTTATCCTCATTGCTGCCTGCATTTTGAGGACTGGAAAGGAGACGATGCCATCCGCCTATTGGCGCGATATCGTGACAAGATCCTTTGCTATAATGACGACATTCAGGGGACTGCGGCCATTACGATCGCGGGTCTCGACACCGCCCTGTCGATCAAGGATGAGGCGCTGAAAGAACAGCGTATCCTGTTCTACGGTGCAGGGTCTGCCGGGATCGGTATCGCGAATATGATCGTGAGTGCGCTACGGGACGAAGGCCTTTCTGAAACTGATGCCCGCGCCTGTATCTCAATGATGGATATCAACGGACTGATCGAACCCTCGCGGCAGGATCTTAATCCTTCGCAAAAAGTGTTCGCTCACTCCCATGCAGCAACGAAAGATCTTGCAGAAGCCGTCAAATCTATTAAGCCTACTGTCCTGATCGGCGTCAGTACCAACGCGGGTGGCTTCACCGAAGAAGTCGTCCGCACCATGGCAAGCATCAACAACAAGCCCGTCATTTTCGCGCTTTCCAATCCCACCGACAAGGCGGAATGCACTGCCGAACAGGCCTATCGCTGGACCGACGGCCGCGCGCTCTTTGCTGCAGGTGTCCAGTTCGATGATGTTACTTTGAATGGCAAGACGCTAGCCCCCGGCCAGGCCAATAATTTTTATATCTTCCCCGCCGTGGCACTGGCTGTCTGGGCAACACAGGCACGACGCATCACCGACGAGGTCTTCCTTGAAGCCGCCAGAGCGACCGCTGAACAGGTCACACCGGAGCAACGGGCCCACGGTCTGCTTTTCCCGCCGCAAAAAGATGTCCTGCGTGTAGAGATCAACACGGCCATCAAGGTCGCCCGTCAAATCTTCAAATCGGGCCTGGCTCAGGTTCCTGAACCCGAGGATATCGTGGACTGGATTGAAGCCAAGCTCTACCGACCAGGATACTGAATGACAAAAAAATAGAAAGAATATCTATTATCTTTAATAGAAAAATTTCCTTATACCCTATTTTTTACCATCCATTACCACCATATTTCCTAGTAGAAAATTAATGGATGGTAAATAACTCTAATTTTTGTTTTCAGAGGATTTTTCCTATCTCTTCCATTCGTTGGGAAGGAGATAACCTTTATGTCCGATGTCCATTTTGTCGAAATGGTCTTTTAGCACTGCCTCTTGCGTTGAATGGGATAGCATAGAAAATCCGGACGCTTCAAAGCTACTTTTCTCACGAAGATAAGC
>NZ_JACSIQ010000240.1:0-553 GCF_018812105.1 Gluconobacter sp. P1D12_c | reverse complement strand
GCCTGGAGTGTGTACGATCCCTGAACCTCGACAGCGCTCGCGCCACGACCATACCGCGTGTGGCCTTTGACCGTTTGAGCGAAGAAGCTGCCCGGATTACGCCCCAGCATCTGGCCGAGCTTCGGTCATCCCGTCGTTACGCCATTCTGGTGGCAGCCGGGGTCCGACTTGAGGAGGTTCTAACCGACGCGGCCCTCACAATGATGGACAAACTCCTCGGAAGCATGATGCGCCGTGCCGAGCACCGGATCCGTGACAAAGCGATTGTCACCATGCGATCGTTGCAGGCCCAGCTTCGTCTGCTGACAACCTCTTGCCGTCATCTGATTGAGGCCCGTGATCAGGGCGTTGATTCACTGTCTGCCATTACGGGAATTGACTGGCCCCGCCTCCAGGACGCCATCGGCAGGGCTGAAACCCTGACAGCTCCAGAGACCATTGATCGCACGGCCGAACTGATCAACCGGCATCGCTCTCTTCGTCCTGCCATTGGTCCATTCCTGAACGCGTTCCAGTTTCAGGGTGGTCGCACGGTACAGGGATTACTGAAGGC
>NZ_JACSIQ010000239.1:0-554 GCF_018812105.1 Gluconobacter sp. P1D12_c | reverse complement strand
TTGAACGATGACGAGGATGATTTTTGTTACGAGTGTGTTTTTGTTAATGACAATAAAGATGAGATACGCCTTTGGGTTAAAGATTTAGAAGAATGTGACAAGGATGGTTTGTATTCGAGTATCGATAATTTAGATTTGGAAAATTGTACGTCTGATGATTTTAAAAGAAGACTCTCAACGATTTGCGAGAAATTTTTTGGATCGTTGTCATGAGTTATCAATTCGCACATTTTGAGATGCTGAGTCGTAAAGTGCTTGTAAAGCCTTCCGACAAGGCAACGAAGTCTAAGAAGTGGAATATTAAAGAGACTATAGATGAGGCTACCCGGAGAAATCCGGATGCCTGTTTGCATGTTGAAAATCCAGGCAAGCCGGTTCTCGTTTTTGGTCAGGATTTAGAAGCTCTTGAGCGTGAGCATGAGCAGGCTTGCGATGGTGCTGTTGATGTTCAGAAGAATGGCAAGAGCAGGAAAATCAGAAGCACTCAAAATACTATGGCGTGCATTGTTCTGTCTTGGCCAGGTGAGATGGATGCCGATTGTAAGCGTTGGCAA
>NZ_JACSIQ010000238.1:0-554 GCF_018812105.1 Gluconobacter sp. P1D12_c | reverse complement strand
GATGGATATCTTGGCGGATTACATCGAAGAAGCCCGATAGGTTAGGAGAAGGCTCATGACGCAGGAACGTCACAACCCGACCCACATCAGTATTATAACACAACTGATGGCGATGGTTCAACACAAGACCGCCAAGACTGGTGGTCTCGGATGGAATCCGTAGGTCGTTCATATACGAAATTAGAGGCCCAAAGGGTCATCAAAGCTCAGTCATATGATGGGGGGTATTATCCTCGTTCATGGCTTGGGCATGTGTTCCATCTGGGGTGGTCTGTTGATGATATCTGCTGGCTGATATCTGCTGACTGCAAGCACCTTGGGCTTATAGCTCGGGATTATTCTGCTGATGAGAATCTGCGTTTTGCGTGTCGTTCGGAACAGGAAGACAGGCGACGCTTCAGGCTTCCTGCTGGTGGTTTAGAATACGTTCCAGAGGTTAAGGAAGCGAAGGAATCACGCGGAGAGATTTTTGATGCAGGACCGTCTGAGAATGGGTGTGAGTCATCTTCTCGGATAGGTTTTTATGAGCTTCTTCGTCGCAACAGTGGGAACAC
>NZ_JACSIQ010000237.1:0-554 GCF_018812105.1 Gluconobacter sp. P1D12_c | reverse complement strand
CATCCCTGCTTGTCGCTTGAACCCCAATGCTGGCGGTTCTGTAGGTGTTCACCCTAAGCGTACGTAAAATACACTTTCGTGTCGTGACCCCAAATACGCCTCCTGGTCAGCGTTCCGGTTCTCGAACGCGCCAGGTGAGGACGTGACCAGGTATTCGATGCACTGGACGGCGGTCTTGCGGATCTTCTCAGGTAGCGCCTTCTCGAACGCGATCATGCCCTGTTTGACGTGCTGCGGCCCGATCAGGTCATTGTCTGGCGTTCTCGTGTCGTCAGCGTTTGGCGTATCCTGCTCTCGGTAGGCGATCTTCATGGACGCCCTGACGGACTTGGGCGATTTGAGTTTCTGAACCCGAAGAATGGCGAATTTTGACATGGTGTTTCAGCCCCCTTTTTTCAAAAKGTKGACTTACTACACAATTTGCAAGCAAATTGTCGTAAGCTGAAGAAGGAAACCCCTTCTTCAGATATATTCAGAAAGCTTCTTTTTTTGTCGGTAATGGCACATTTGGCTGACCGACAAACCATTCGTAGAGTGATCCTTCACTCTACGAA
>NZ_JACSIQ010000236.1:0-554 GCF_018812105.1 Gluconobacter sp. P1D12_c | reverse complement strand
GTGTCATCGTTGGTGATGAAATAAAATTCGAGCAGATGGAGAATAAGATTGTTGGGCTGATGCTCCCGCATCATGCTTTCTATAACGTCTCTGAACCCTGTCTTATGGTCCAGAATTATACGCAGACGCCTGACACTGAACTCGGCAAAAAGGCTCTCGAACTCATTGAAGTTGTCTCTAAGCGMCACCATCAGCAGGKTATCGAAAAACTCCAAAAAATTGGATGCGATGCTCTAACGGGGCGTAATCTGTTTGCGTTGCGTGGTTCGTGGGAGCTTGGCAACAGGGATATCAATGCGGTGGATGATTCCGCAAAAGCATATATGCTTGACACTTACACGATATCTCACATGGGTAGAGGTGGGGGTAGCGTCTTAGAAGATGGGATGCTGTCAAAGGTTCTCGACATAGAGCGTCTACAAGACCCCGTAGAGCTTGATGAGCCTCCTATTGAGGTTCCGGATTCCGAATACTTCGAAGCTAATCAGGACGCCTTTCAGGAGCTTGCAGACTGGTATCTTTGAAGCTCCGCAGGACCGACGACAATGTAATTG
>NZ_JACSIQ010000235.1:0-554 GCF_018812105.1 Gluconobacter sp. P1D12_c | reverse complement strand
TCGCGGCCCACCATCAGGAACTGCTCAAACTCGGTGTTTCTGCCGATCGTATTTACACCGACAAGGGCTTCACCGGCACGAACCGGGAAAGGGCCGGCCTTGACCAGGCACTGGCGGCTGTTCGTAGTGGCGATACTTTGGTCGTACCAAAGCTTGATCGACTGGCCCGCTCTGTCCCTGATGCACGGCTTATTGGCGACAGCCTGGCATCCCGTGGCGTGAAGCTTCAACTTGGGAACAGTATTCACGATCCGTCTGATCCAATGGGCAAGTTGTTCTTCAACATCCTTGCGACTTTCGCGGAGTTTGAAGCCGATCTGATCCGGATGCGTACTCGTGAAGGGATGGCCGTTGCACGCGACAAAGGTAAACTACGCGGAAAGAAACCCAAGCTTTCTGAACGTCAGCAAAAAGAGCTTCGCCGGATGTATGATACCGGCGATTACTCCATCAGCGATCTTTCAGAACTGTTTTCTATTTCTCGGCCAACTGTCTATCGAACTCTCAGCAGAACAGCCTCAACGTTCTTGTTGGGTTCACTCTAAGCGTACGTA
>NZ_JACSIQ010000234.1:0-555 GCF_018812105.1 Gluconobacter sp. P1D12_c | reverse complement strand
AAGTGCTTCTAGAGACACTTCGCCTTCCGAGTGATCCTTCACTCTACGAATGGTTTGTCGGTCAGCCAAATGTGCCATTACCGACAAAAAAAGAAGCTTTCTGAATATATCTGAAGAAGGGGTTTCCTTCTTCAGCTTACGACAATTTGCTTGCAAATTGTGTAGTAAGTCCACCTTTTGAAAAAAGGGGGCTGAAACACCATGTCAAAATTCGCCATTCTTCGGGTTCAGAAACTCAAATCGCCCAAGTCCGTCAGGGCGTCCATGAAGCACGCCTACCGAGAGCAGGATACGCCAAACGCTGACGCCACGAGAACGCCAGACAATGACCTGATCGGGCCGCAGAACGTCAAACAGGGCATGATCGCGTTCGAGAAGGCGCTACCTGAGAAGATCCGCAAGAACGCCGTCCAGTGCATCGAATACCTGGTCACGTCCTCACCTGGCGCGTTCGAGAACCGGAACGCTGACCAGGAGGCGTATTTGGGGTCACGACACGAAAGTGTATTTTACGTACGCTTAGGGTGAACACCTACAGAACCGCCAGCATTGGGG
>NZ_JACSIQ010000233.1:0-556 GCF_018812105.1 Gluconobacter sp. P1D12_c | reverse complement strand
CCCTTGATTGATGTGCTTGGTTCGTGATTTCWGGCTTTTGGCGATTTGATTGACGGTTCCTTGGGTCGCTTTCGCTMTGCGTTTTGAGCAGATCGGGGACTGCCCCCCTGGATGACTACGCGCTCGMGTTMAACCTTGCAAGGAAGAGAAAGCGGCGCATGTTGTAGACAATATTGGCCAGGCCGATCCTCATGGTGGCCCGGGTGATACCCACGGTTCGGACGAACAGACCCGTCTGCGATTTCTGATCGGCAAAGACATGCTCGACACGCGACCGGATCACCGATTTCCCTGCGTTGGACCGCTGGATGTGGCTCGACAAGCCCTTGAGATGCGGCTTTTTCCTGTGGACCTTTGAGACAAAGCCCTGCTTTTCCATGAAGTCTTCGTTGGCTTTCGAGCGATACGCGGTATCGGCCCAKACGCTTGAGGCGGTATTGGCTTTATCCAGAAGCCCCTCTCTCAATCGCGCGCCATCACTGGCGGCGGCATCTGTTGTCTTCCATTTGCGGATGAACCGATACTTCCGGTCGATGGAGACGTGGGGTTTGTAGCC
>NZ_JACSIQ010000232.1:0-557 GCF_018812105.1 Gluconobacter sp. P1D12_c | reverse complement strand
TCGGCTTCGTGAAGATCAGGCCGAACAGGTTCGCCAAGCCCTTTTGCCGTTTTTTGACAATCCCGATTTTGACCATGATGCCCTTGGCCGGGTCATGGTCACCGTTCAACGCATTACTACCCCAGCCCCCGGAACAACGGAGCCGTTTGTTATGATCCGTCCCGCACAGAACCGTGCTGTCACCTTGTGGCTAATGAAGAACAGTAAACGTCCAATGAAGGCCGTGGACGTCTGGACGCTCTTGTTCGACCACCTGTTCCCACATACCGGACAGATCATGCTAACCCGCGAAGAAATCGCCGAAAAAGKCGGAATTCGGGTCAACGAAGTTACAGCCATCATGAATGAACTGGTGAAGTTCGGTGCGATTTTCTCCGAGCGCGAAAAGGTAGCCGGTATGCGAGGGCCGGGTCTTGTCCGCTACTACATGAACCGCCACGTTGCTGAAGTAGGTAGTCGTGCTACACAAGAAGAACTTTCTACAATACCAAATCCGTGATTTAATCTTGAAGTTATAGAAGGAGGAAAATTATGAAAACTAACGAACGATTCCATAT
>NZ_JACSIQ010000231.1:0-557 GCF_018812105.1 Gluconobacter sp. P1D12_c | reverse complement strand
TTGAGGCTCAACGGGAACGAGCCAGAGAAATTGGCCGGAATCGCTCGCGGGAGAATAGCCGAGGTCGGGGCCGCTGACCGTCCCATTCGCTCCTTCTTCCTGAGCAAATACTCTCTTGCACGGTTCTCGGATGTCGCCCGTTTATGCCGTGCATAATTACCCCCCCTTTTGGGGTAAAAACCGCAGTTTTCCACCGAAAAAAGAGAGAGACTACAGAGAGAGATTTTATCTTATTTATATCTAGGGTTTTACCGATCATCCTTTTCCCTTGGGGAACCGCCAAAAATGGCTTGCCATTAGGTCGCACCACGTGCGACCATAAAGTCGCACAGTGTGCGACCTATTCGGCACTCATACAGAGGTTTCCCACATGCGGAACATGACCCGTCTCAAGACCCCAAAAGATCGGCTTCGTGAAGATCAGGCCGAACAGGTTCGCCAAGCCCTTTTGCCGTTTTTTGACAATCCCGATTTTGACCATGATGCCCTTGGCCGGGTCATGGTCACCGTTCAACGCATTACTACCCCAGCCCCCGGAACAACGGAGCCGTTTGTTA
>NZ_JACSIQ010000024.1:0-12192 GCF_018812105.1 Gluconobacter sp. P1D12_c | reverse complement strand
GGCGTGATCCTCTATCATCTGCTTCAGGGGACCTTACGCTTCAACGCCATCCGCAAGCGCCTGCCCAATATCACCCAGAGAATGCTGACGACCCAGCTTCGCGAACTGGAGCGCGACGGGTTTGTCTTACGGACGGTCTACCCGGAAGTYCCGCCAAAGGTGGAATACAGCCTCACCCCACGCGGGCGGACCCTTGAGCCCGTCATCATGGCTCTCAAAGCCTGGGGCGATGAGCACACAGAGTTCGGACATGTTCCTGAGATCTGCGCCGATATGAAAGGCTCTCCAACAAACTCTTAGCGTACGTTTTCGAACAACCTCTCACCGCTCCCCGTACCCCTTTCACACCGAATCGGAATGTCCGCTTCCACAGGTCGTTCGCTTGAAGCGGACCGACTGCAATCCCCCCCCCCCAAAGCCGCCGCAAAACCAATAAAGGATTGCAGGCCTGTGCGGAGGTGTAATTCCTTACACACGGCATGGCAGAGGCAATGGAACCAACTTGCCAAGAAGCGTCATTGTCTACTGACGATGGCTCCAGGCCAGCACATCGGAAGAGCTTTTGGGGAAGATTTTATGCATTCTACCCTATGTCCGATAATAAGAAAAAACGGACATAGATTTTATGGCGGGAAACTGCCGGTTTTGGAGATTTCATGCAGTTTCTGGGGTGCTCTTTGTCTGGATACCCGCCATACCGCTCGCCTCTCTGAACTATACGCCGTTGACGTATATGCTATTAGCATATATTCCATTGTGAATGTCAAAGCTGCAGACCGTTGTCGAACTGCCTGAATTCATAAAGCGGGCAAAAGCCCTGATGTCAGACGACGATCGTATGGCTCTGATTAACATGCTCGCTGCAATGCCAGATGCTGGCCTTTCTTTAGGCGGCGGTCTGCGAAAGGTCCGTTTTTCCCGCGAGAATGGTGGGAAGAGGGGAGGGTACAGAACTCTCTACGTTTTTGGTGGAAGACAGATGCCTCTGTTTCTCCTGACTGTTTTTGCCAAAAACGAGAAAGACAATCTGACACGATCTGAACAGGCCGCCCTGGTAGAGTTGAGCAAGACGCTTGTTGCGAAATACGGAGAACCATCATGAGCGCTTATGACAGCATTCTGCAGGGGCTAAATGAGGCTCTTGCCTATTCGGACGCTCCGGCCGACGACTGTGTGACCCACCAGGTGCGTGTTCCGTCGGTTGACGTGGCGGCCATCAGAACCCGGACCGGACTCTCTCAGGCCCAGTTTGCCAGAAGCATCGGGGTCGCCAAGGGGACCCTTCTGAACTGGGAGCATGGCCGTCGTCAGCCAACCGGACCGGCTCAAGTTTTGCTGGCGATGTTGGATAAGCGACCGTCGTTAGTGAGTGAGCTGCTTTCTGCCGTTCGTTGAGAAAACACAGGTCCCGATATACTCATTCAGACGACCGATATGGGGGGTAAGCGGAACGTCTGCTATCGGAAAGCGGTAACCGAAAACAGCCTTCTGGCGCGCGAGTGAGCTATCTTATCGACGCTGCGTTCAGATCCTGAGCAAAGAGATCGAGCGTCGCTATGAACGCACCCGCGGCTGCGGAGCGATAGGCCCCATCTCGTTGTAGCAAGACCACCCGTCGCTCATCTATCGCAGGAAATAATGGCCGGGATTGCAAATCGTCCCGTTCATGGACGACCGCCTCGGGGAGGAGCGCCACCAGCGAACTCGATTTTACAAGTTCGATCATGGTCGTCATCGAGCTCGTCTCAATGACAATGTTCGGCCTGATCCCATGCCGCTTGAAATGCCTGTCGATAGTGTGGCGAGTGGCGAAAGATTTACCCAGCAGAACCATCTCCTCCCGCTCGATACATTCAATGTCGATAGCCTCATTGTTCATCACCGGATGATCATATCGGCCGATTAACGATAGTCGCTCGGAGTGGAGTGGATGCGCAACGATGCCGGTAACGCTGGGTGTCCCAAACGCGATGGCACAATCGAGATTGTCATCAGCAAGGTTGGTTTCAATTTCGTCCTGTGACATTGCCTTCAATTCGAGGCTGATCCCCGGATATTTCTCTCGGAAGCGGCGCGCGAGTGGTGCAATCAGATAGCCGCCGAAACTGGGAGTGAATCCGAGCCGAAGTACACCGGAGCTTAGGTCGCTCACGTCACGGGCGGCACGACCCGCAGCATCTAATTCGCGAAAGGCGCGATGCACATGGCTCAAATAAGTTGCGCCTGCATCCGTTGCGCGAACAGCTTTCCCCGAACGGTCTAGAAGTTGCACGCCCAGCTGTTCCTCCAGCTGACGAATCTGCTGCGATAGCGCCGGCTGAGAAACGTGCAGCGACTGGGCGGCACGTGTGAAACTAGCGTGCTCGACCACGGCGGAGAGGTAGCGAAGATGACGAAGGAGCATCCGTATAACGCCTGCTTATGGAAACTATCTGTTATCCGTCTTGGACAGTTATAATCGAGAAGTCGATACTCCCCTCATCGACTACGGAGATCGACAGGGTGCAAAGGCTAATCGAAGAATTCAAAAAATTCAGGGAGGGAGAATATCCCGGCCGTATCCCGCTTTTCCAAGGGCTGGCAGCGAAGCACGGACCAGATACGCTGTTCATTACCTGCTCCGATAGCTGGGTTGTTCCCGAGGCCCACGCGACTGACATCCCCTTCGCTTCCTGCTCCCATCGATCCTGAGCGATTTTATACCGCCCCAATGAAGGGTAGACTAATGGCCCAAATACAAGTGACCCAGACGGCCCGTAAGACGCTGACCGAAACCGTCATTCAGGCGAAAGCCGAAAGGCAGCTTAGTTGGGCAGCTATCGCTGCAAACAGCGGACTTTCGAGGGAGTTCGTTACCGCCGCGCTGCTCGGGCAGCACCCGCTCCCGGCGAGCGCGGCTGAGGCTGTCGGTGAGACGTTGGGCCTCGCTGCCAGCGAAGTCGGGCTTCTACAGGCAATCCCCATCCGGGGTAGTTTCCCACATGGGGTGCCCACCGACCCGACAATATATCGCTTCTACGAAATGATTCAGGTCTATGCCACAACCTTGAAATCGCTCGTCCACGAGGATTTCGGTGACGGCATCATCAGCGCCATTAACTTTAAGCTCAAGTTTGAGAAGCAGGAAGACCCCGAAGGTGGGCATCGGTGCGTCATTACACTCGATGGCAAATATCTCCCGACCAAGCCCTTCTAACGGACCAGCAGGCCCCGCTGTGGTTTTGTAGGGCTGGCCCTTACCAACATCACTCATCACGAAAGCAAATAAAATGTTTCGTCCTCCGCTGCCCCCCTTCACTCACGAAACCGCGGTCGAAAAGGTTCGCCTCGCCGAAGATGGCTGGAACAGCTGCGACGCCGCCAAGGTCGCCCTCGCTTACACGCTCGATACACGCTGGCGTAATCGGGTCGAATTCGCGACCAATCGGGAACAGGCTCAAGGCTTCTTGGAGCGCAAGTGGAACAGAGAACATGAATATCGGCTCATCAAGGAATTGTGGGCTTTCACCGGCAACCGGATCGCCGTCCGCTATGCCTATGAATATCGCGATGATGGCGGGCAGTGGTTCCGCGCCTATTGCAACGAGAATTGGCATTTCGCCGAAGACGGGCTGATGTCGAACCGCCACGCCAGCATCAACGAAATGCCGATTAAGGAGTCGGAGCGCCTGTTCCATTGGCCTCTCGGTCGTCGCCCGGACGATCATCCTTCGCTGAGCGACCTCGGGCTGTGAGTTCCAAGCGCGTCATCCAGTCGATAACGCGCGTTCAACCAACTCATACGGAACAGCCGCCTATCGGACCCGCAGATGCTATTCTTTTTGTTGAGAGGATTCCGCGTAGTCGCCCATGATCGTCGTGGTCATGGGCGACTACGCGCAAGTCAGCGAGGGGCACGACATGGACCATTACGCTGCCGACGCCGCAGAGGTCTGACAACGGTGCCGGAAGGGCGGCATTGTCCCGACGCGGTCATCGAGGTTCAGCTAGAAACGTCGGCTTTCGGGCAGCCGCCACCACCACTTCTATGTCGTAGAGGTAGGCGACTGCCGCCTACCTGCTAAGCAATCGGCCATTGCCGGGCACGAGATTTTCGCGTCAAAACTGTGTTAGTTCTCCCCGATTTTCTCGCATTCATTTAGCCTCCTCACTTGGGATGCGATGAAATTGGCGTTTGAAACCCGGGCTGCACCAATCTGCGAAATTATAGCTCTGCGTCCGTTATGCCATCTGGAGTACGCCGAAACGGCTGCAGCCGGTCCGTTAGATAGAGACGGTGCATTCGCCGCAATTCGTCAGGCGCGCCTGGCGTCGTAGGGGCGTCCTTCGCCAGCATGCTGCGCAGCACTTTCATAATGTTTAGAACGACCGCAGCAATATCTCTCGCCAGTGCTTCATCCAACCCTGGCGCACAGACACGCAACGCTGCCGCAATTCCGGCTATGGCATGTCCTCGTGCACGATCACGGATCTCCATCTTGTCAGTCCGTGCCTCCATCAGCGCAGACAGGGATTTCACGCGAGGATGAAGCGTGACAAGCAGTTCGATCAGAACGTCTGCCAGAGCGTCCGGGGATAGTGTGGCGGCACGTTTGGCGAGTGCCGCGTATTCGTCTTCCAGAACGGCGATATGCCGCTGCACCAAAGCGTCCGCCACAGCCTCCTTGTTCGGAAAGAAGCGATAGAGCGAGCCGATTTTTGCTCCGGCGCGCGCGGCGATCTCCGCCATGGTCGTCGCTTCGTACCCTCGTTCCGCCATGAGGTCGGACGCGGCCTCCAGTAACTCCTCGACGCGCTGACGCCCAGCCGCGCGCATCGGCTGAAGGGACGTCCGTTCACCTCTTGACGAATTTGAGTCCATCCTCAAATAATGCTCCTGCTTGAGTGTCTACTCAACTTAATAACGTTTCCGCGTGTTCCGGACAACGGTTCGGGATGGCGGTCGAACGTCAACAGGGAAGGTCTTGCCATGATTTCACTTTCGGCCACCAGGACGGCCCTCGTTCTGATCGATCTCCAGAAGGGCATTACGGGGCTTCCCCTGGCTCCGACATCGGGTGCGGCGATTGTTGAGCGATCGAAAGAACTCGCAATACGTTTCCGGGCTGCTGGCGCTCCGGTCATTCTGGTAAATGTAGCATTTTCTCCAGATTTCGCGGATGCCGTTCATGCGGTCGTCGATCGCTCCTTTTCACCGCCTGGCGGCTTCGCACCAGACTGGGCTAAACTGGTCGACGGGCTTGCCGAACCGACCGATCTGTGTGTCACGAAGCGGCAATGGGGTGCCTTCTACGGCACGGATCTCGATCTTCAGTTAAGACGACGCGGTATCTCGACCATTGTACTGGGCGGAATCGCGACCAATCTGGGCGTGGAATCTACCGCCAGGGCGGCTCATGAGCATGGATATAACGTCGTGCTCGCCACGGATGTCATGTCCACATTCACCGAAGAGATGCAGCGCTTTGCCTGCGAGGAGATTTTCCCCCGCCTTGGCCGCGTGACGACAAGCGACGCAATCGCACTGGACGCGTAAGCGCATGGTGGATGTCTGCGCGTCTCACGCTTCCCGGCGAGATCGTTCATGAACACCAGAACATCGTTGCCATCCCAGGGTTCGGATCAACTGCCTCCGGGCACCTGGAAAATCGTGAGCGTCGCGGCGGTCGGATCTTTCATGGCGCAACTGGACGCCACGATCGTCAATGTGTCGCTCCCCGATCTTGTCGCGACCCTGCACGCGCCGTTTTCACACATACAGTGGGTGGTCAGCGGCTATCTGCTGGCACTCGCCCTGACGTTGCCGCTGAATGGATGGCTTGTAAGTCGCCTCGGGGGGCGGGCAGTCTATTTATGCTGCTTCGGTGCCTTCACGCTGACATCAGGCCTGTGCGCACTAGCGTGGTCTGCACCGTCCCTGATCGTATTCCGGCTACTGCAAGGCATGGCGGGCGGACTGCTCGCTCCTATGGCGCAGATGACGGTAGCTCGTGTGGCGGGCCGACAGATGCCGAGGGTCGCGAGCGCAATGACGGCACCTGTTCTGCTCGCGCCGCTTCTTGGACCCGTCGTCGCCGGTGCCATTCTCTCCATTACGTCCTGGCGATGGATCTTTCTTCTCAATGTTCCGGTCGGGCTTGCGGCTTTTGTCCTTGCCGTTCTGTTTCTTCCTGACGATCGGCATGACGAGCGCCCCCGTCCACTTGACCTGACAGGGCTAGGATTTCTCGCACCCGCTCTCGTCTCGTTTCTCTACGGCATGGATCATGTCGCCCGGCTTTATGGACAGGCGACTTTAGGCGCGTCCCTCGTACTGTTCGTCCTGTATGTCCGATCCGCGCGACGCAAGGGCGATGACGCGCTGATCGACCTGCGCCTGCTGCGTGCGCCTGCTTTTTCGGTGTCGGCGATCATCATGTTTCTGACGAACGGGGTGTCGTTCGCTGGTCAGATGCTTCTACCCGTATGGCTGATCCATGCCTGCGGTGTCTCGCCCGAGCGGACGGGCCTGTTCATGGCCCCCCTGGGTCTGGGGATGATGTGCGTCTATCCGCTCATTGGCCGTCTGAGTGACCGGTTTGACGCGCGCGATCTGACCGGTTGCGGGGCTCTTTTGTCCTTTGTCGGCACACTGATTTTAGTGTTGCTCGCTTATAACGGTCTGAACGTCGTCCTGCTCGCCTTAGCATTGTTGCTGCGTGGCGGAGGTGGGGGCGCTGTCGGTATTCCGGCGATGAGCGCGGGATATGCTTCGATCGCACGCGCAGATATTCCGATGGCAACGACTGCGCTGAACATCATGCAAAGGATTGGGGGACCGACATTGATCACAGCGTGCGCCACGTTCCTCGGGTGGCGGCTTGCGGCAATCGCTCCATCCCATGTCGCATCGGAGGCTTATGCCGAAACATTTGGATTGCTTGCATTATTCCATGGCGCTCTGTTGCTCACCACGCGTTTCATCAAGTCTTCAGAGAGGAAACGTTAGTTCGGATCGAACTGAACCCGTCGTGCATGGATACTCGCCTGAGAAAATGAAAATTACCCAGGCAAGATTGGCCAGTGTCGTCCGCTATGCGGTCATTCGTTTGTGTTTCAGATTGTCCTATATGTAGGCGAATGCTGCCATGGCAGACACGTCAATTATTTAGAGCAACTGCGCTAGCTCTTCTGTGAGCCGCTCCCAGTTTCCGTGCGCGAAGCCCTGCGTCGCGGCCTGGTCCAAACCGCAGTTTTCGAGAAAACGTCGTGCGTCGTAGCCGGCGCGGTATTGATACGGGTAGTCGGCGGAGAACAGCAGCCGGTCATAGCCGACGATCCGTGCCGCCTGTTCCAGATAATGTGGCAGGTAGATGCCGCTCGCCGTGACAGACAGGTTGCGCCGGAAATACGTCGTCATGGACTGCTTCAGTCCGGAAACGCGATCCATGTTGGCGATACGCTCGGCGTAGAACAGAACCAGTTCGCCCCAGTGGCCCAAAATAACCTGTAGGTTCGGAAAACGGTCGAAATGGCCCGCCAGCACAAGGCGCAGGAACTGGATGCCGGCGTCATAATGCCAGCCGAGGCCGAAACAGGAAAACGCGGCGTCTACCTGCGGGCTGAACCCGGAATAATAGGCATCCCGAACGCCCTTTTCCGGTGTTCTAGGGTGAAGAAGGATTGGCGCTTTCAATACTGCAGCGCTCTGAAAGATCGGCAGAAGATCGGCGTGGTCTAGGTTGCGATGGCCCACGCGTCCGCACAGCATCGTGCCCTTGAAGCCAAGTGTCTTGACGCAGCGTTCAAGTTCCAGGGCCGCTTCGTCAGGGCTCGCCACGGGCAGCGTCGCCAGCGCCTGAAAGCGGTCTGGATGGCGGGCGACCGCCTCCGCCACGGCATCGTTCACGCGGCGCGCCAGATCGACGCTGTCTGGTCCGAGGTCGTGCAATGACGGTGTGGTGAGCGAAAGCACCTGAACGTCCAGCCCTGTTTCGTCCATGAGTGACAGCCGCTCTTCGGCAAGATCAGCCAGGCGCTTCCCAAGCGGTCCCCCATGGAACGCAACGCTTGGATCAGCGGCTTCAAGACCGATGGCAGACCAGGCGTCCTTCACTTCGGTGGTCAGGAAATGCTCTTCGATACCGATCAACTTCATAGAATGGTTCCTTTCCACAGACTGCCATCCCAACGGACATGCCTGTTTTCACGTCATCGAAAATAGGTGCGAAACCAAAGCAGGCGCTAGACGCATGAAAATCAAAGTATCATTGCATGGGACGCTATCTGTTGCCGGTCATTGTCGATAGACTCAGAGCATGGAAAACGTGGATTTCAACCTCCTGACAGCGCTCGATGTGTTGCTCGACGAGGCCAGCGTGACTGGCGCGGCCCGCCGGCTCGGGCTCAGTCCGTCCGCCATGAGTCGCACCCTGACACGGCTGCGCTCGACCACCGGCGATCCGTTACTGGTGCGGGCGGGGCGGCATCTCGTGCCCACGCCCTATGCAGTAGATATCCGCGAGCGCGTTCATGTCCTGACCCAGGACGTGCAGGACGTCCTACGCCCTCGACATGGGGAACTGGATCTGAAAGCGCTGGATAGGACATTCACCCTTCGCGCCAATGAAGGCTTTCTGAATGTTGCTGCAGCGCCTCTTGTCACTGCCATCATGAAGGAAGCGCCACGGGTTCGCCTGCGGTTTGCACCCAAGCCTGACAAGGATGCGTTGCCACTACGAGAAGGAAGGATCGATCTGGAGATCGGCGTCCGGGGTGCGTCTGCACCAGAGGTCCGAAGTCGGCTCCTGTTCCGGGATACGTTCGTCGGCGTAGCACGTATCGGCCATTCTCTTTTCGTAGACGGAGATATCAGCGTGGCGCGCTACGCCGCTTGCCGTCATGTCGTGGCCTCACGACGCGGGACATTCAGGGGACCGGTTGATGATGCACTCGAGCAACTGGGGTACCAACGTACCGTGTCGGTCGTTGTGCCTGGATTTCCAGATGCGTTGGAAATCGCCAGACAATCAGATCTGGTCACAAATGTCCCGCGATCATGTCTCGCGAACCTCGCTGATGATCTTGCAAGGGGGGCGAACCTGAGACTGTTCCAGCTTCCTGTAAAAACATCTGGAATCGCCATCTCCGTCATGTGGCATCCCAGAATGGATGCTGATCCTGCACATCGCTGGTTTCGCGATACCGTCCGGGCAGTATGTCGCGAGTTTCTGGCTTGTTAACGATGTCTGCTTTCGGAAAGGCACTCTGTAGTTTCAAGCGTCCAGAATGTAGGCGAATGCGGCCTGTCTGCTCCTGCATCACTGAGCAGACAGGCGGATCAGGGGGGGGAGCGGAATGTCTGCTATCACCTGATGAGATTAGAAGAGCGGCCGTTAATGCGGTCGATGTTCATGACAAATTAACGCCGCATTTGGATCATTTTTTTGCAACGCTCACGTTTCGATCTTCTGAGCTGACGGCTAGTTTCAAACTGCTTGAATTACGCCGTGGCCAGCACATTCTCGATATAGGCGAAGGCGAATTGACAAGCCGCCGCTTCGTCCAGCCCTGTGACGTGCTTCCACCACGGCGTTGACCGTTTAACGAACAACTCTTTTAACCTCTCTAAGTGCTCTGTCGTCAGCGGCTGACCCGGGACGCCTCCACAGTTGGCCCAAGCGAAGTCCAGGCTCTCACGCACCACATGTTCGCCCTCAGCGGTATGTTGTGCACCCGAGATTGAGCCGAGAATTGCGCCAGCAGCCTCCAATCTTTTTTCCTCATTGACACGTTCGCAGTTGTAGATCGCCCTGATATCCTCGGCATCCAAGTCGATATGGACCGCGACCTGTAGCTGTCCACCCGTGCGAGGATCTAATGCATAAACTGACTGTAACCGATTACAGACATAGTCGCGGCCGAGGCAGACCACGATGCGGTGAATGCCGAAGTATTCCACGTAGCCGAGGATCAAACCTGTGGCCGGGTTTGCGTCGATAGCGACGCAATGCAGAGGCATGGCTTGCGGACGACCATCGACCAAATCATCGCCGTCATAGAATCTGAAACAGGGTTCCGCGTCTGTCTTACGCAGATACGATATTGCATCGCCGCATGCCTCAATTGGAAGACCGGCGTGGTGTGCCAGCGCCAACGCGCTTTTTACTAGGGATCGGCCCGACAATGGCCCCCCGAAGCTCAGGTCAATGTCGATAGCACCCATCGCATAGGACCGTTGGCTCTCCGCTCCGACTAATATCGCCTCCATATCCACCTTGGGATATTTGCGCTTCAGCCCCTTTAAGGTCTCTCGAGCCTGAGTGAACGATCCTGCTGTTACGTCGATACGCTCGTCATTCCTGAGCAGCGTACGCATAACTACTGGCCGTACCATTTCCAACTGGCCGCCGACATCCAGCAGAAAGTCCTCATTCGCCGTGGTGGTGACCTTCATACGTGATGTTTTCCCGTTCTGGCGTTTGATACCGATGTGGAGAGCGAGAGGCCGCAACTGCTTCTCTAGTTCTGCGTCCCAAGTCTGGCCTGCTCGGTTATTACAGTCGCCATGCAGGAAATTGTTTACAGTTCGGCGCCCCCCGATCGCGTTAGGGAGAATATGCTCTTTTGAATCATCGGCGGGCGCTATGCCTTGACCGCAAATGGCACAAATTGCTGACACATCATCCCCCTAGGCAAACAGCGTCGGCCCCAAGGAAACGCGTGTTTATCTCTCCGATTTTACCCTAAAACTGTAAGTCTCGCTATCGGCCTAACCCGCCTGCAAGAGATCGTGTTGCTTATGTCCGTTATGCGGAAAGCTGTTCATCGGTGAGTATGTCAAATATGAGGGCACTGCTGCCTGTCTGTTCAGGTTTCCTCGAGCAGACAGGTGGCTCTTGGGGGAAGGCGAATATCTGCGTTTCAACGAGAACCATGAGGAAGCTGGCGTCACCGCCAATACCGGAGCGTTACACATCCTTACCGAGGCAGCGTGTAAAAATAATCGTTCCGGATGTGCAGTCTGTCGTCCCGGTCACCCATTGGCGGAAGCAAGTTTCAGTTTCACCATGACGACTTTGGGATGGTCGCCGATGCGCTCGACATCTAAGAGGCCGGATGCCTCGGCCAATTCGGACAGGCGGCTATAGCCGTAGTTGCGTGCGTCGAAGTCCGGTGCCTGTTTGGCAAGAACAGCTCTTTGTCTTTCTGGCTGCGCGCACAAGGTTTTTTCTGCCTGGCAACGGTTGCATAATAGACAGATGGCGCAATCGGCAGGATCTTGCAGATTGACCCGACACCATATGTCTGCCGATGCTCCTCAATGAAGCGCGTCATGGCCCGAACCGGCGGTCGAGTTCCGCCTGGGCAAAATACGCAGAAGCCTTACGCAGGATTTCATTGGCCTGCCGCAATTCGCGGTTCTCTCGCTCCAGTTGCCTGATCTTTTCCCGATCAGGCAGTTCACTCACCGCAGGCGCATTGGCCCGCTCATGCAGACGGGTCCATTTTGACAGCGTGTCAGGATGAATATCCAGCTTTGGCGCTATCATCATCACCGCAGACCAGCGTGATGGATGGCTCTTCTCTTCCTCCAGAACCATGCGAGCCGCACGTTCACGAAATTCAGGCGGAAAACGCTTCGATTTGTTGCTCATGAATTCTTCTTACCTCTCGGGTCGTTCTGTCTCCACAAAACCCGGGGCAATTCAGATTGCCTTTTACAACCAACAGCGCCCTGATCAGGCATTGAAGATGATGACCCCGGATGCGGCTTACGCCGCTACATTAACCGCATGACCTGAGCAGAAAGCGGTGGGTCATTACATGGTCGTACAGAAGAACCAGCGTGATCAAGCAAAACCAGAAAAATGGAATCACAGTGGATCCCTCAATAACAGCAGGTTTTTAGAACCCTCCATCTGTTGGCGAGCCCTTCAGGTCGGCGCAGACCTCAGGAACACGTCCGAACGTCGTATGCTCATCGCCCCATCTCTTGAGAGTCATAATGACGGGCTCAAGGGTCCGACCGCGTGCGGTCAGACTGTATTCCACCTTTGGCGGAACTTCCGGGTAGACCGTCCGTAAGACAAACCCGTCGCGCTCCAGTTCGCGAAGCTGGGTCGTCAGCATTCTCTGGGTGATATTGGGCAGGCGCTTGCGGATGGCGTTGAAGCGTAAGGTCCCCTGAAGCAGATGATAGAGGATCACGCC
>NZ_JACSIQ010000230.1:0-558 GCF_018812105.1 Gluconobacter sp. P1D12_c | reverse complement strand
TTCAATGACATTGACCGACGGCAGGAGAATGCTTCGGCGACGCATCTCGTCAATCAGGATCGCAGCCATGCGGGATGGCTGGGTCACATGATGTGCAATTGGCATCGCGAAACCGGTCATGTCATGAAATGCCGACCGATCGAAGGTTCGGTAGCCATAACGCTTCATCAGGTGGGCCAGATGGGATCGACGGGTTTCGTCACGACGTCCGTAATGGGACCAGAGCCCAGGGGACAGGTCGAGCTGCCGCGCAACAAATGACAGAATGGGAGCCGGTGGTGTTTCACCAGATTCCAGCACCCGTCCCGGCCAGCGCATGTAGAGCATGACCATCGTGAAACCCAATCGGGAGGTTTCTCCGCGGCGGGTTGCGATCAGATCGAAGTCATCCTGGCTGAGTGTAAAATGTCTCGTGATCTCGCGATCATCGACAGAAGGCTCGTAATGTCGGGCGAGAGCTTCACGGGTCAGAAGACGGCGCCGCGCCATGATCGGATGTCTCCTTCATGTGTCCGGAAGGGGATCGTTGGACGGACTGTCCCGGACAAGTGCAACACG
>NZ_JACSIQ010000229.1:0-558 GCF_018812105.1 Gluconobacter sp. P1D12_c | reverse complement strand
ACTGGATACAGGATCTGGATTTGCGCAGGCGAACCCAGGCAGGGCTCAACAAGGGAGAAGCCCGGAATGCGCTGGCTCGGGCGCTCTTCTTCAACCAGCTTGGTGAACTGCGGGATCGGCGTTTTGAAAATCAGGCTTATCGAGCGTCAGGTTTAAACCTGCTGGTGGCAGCGGTTATCCTATGGAATACGCGCTATCTTCAGTCTGCCATCGCAACGCTCGGCATTTCCGATGACCTGGCGCGGCATATTGCACCCCTCGGCTGGGAGCATATCTCTCTGACAGGGGACTATCGCTGGAATGTCGATGAGCAGCCCGAAGCGGGCGCGTTACGTCCGCTTCGGGTGCCTGCATCCCTGCTTGTCGCTTGAACCCCAATGCTGGCGGTTCTGTAGGTGTTCACCCTAAGCGTACGTAAAATACACTTTCGTGTCGTGACCCCAAATACGCCTCCTGGTCAGCGTTCCGGTTCTCGAACGCGCCAGGTGAGGACGTGACCAGGTATTCGATGCACTGGACGGCGTTCTTGCGGATCTTCTCAGGTAGCGCCTTCTCGAA
>NZ_JACSIQ010000228.1:0-559 GCF_018812105.1 Gluconobacter sp. P1D12_c | reverse complement strand
CGGTGCTCGGCACGGCGCATCATGCTTCCGAGGAGTTTGTCCATCATTGTGAGGGCCGCGTCGGTTAGAACCTCCTCAAGTCGGACCCCGGCTGCCACCAGAATGGCGTAACGACGGGATGACCGAAGCTCGGCCAGATGCTGGGGCGTAATCCGGGCAGCTTCTTCGCTCAAACGGTCAAAGGCCACACGCGGTATGGTCGTGGCGCGAGCGCTGTCGAGGTTCAGGGATCGTACACACTCCAGGCGTTCCAGCAATCGCAGGATATTGCGCGCGGCTGGTGACAAGGGCGGGTTACGCAGCCACGAGAGCCAGGAGGCACTGCGATCGCCACGACGCTCCAGCATTTTGTCCAAACGACAACGGGTTTCCGGCGGCAGATCCCCTGCAAGGACGTCATGGACAAGGTGATCGGCCTGCTGGCGAGCACGGCGCACCAAGGCTTCAATGACAGTGACCGACGGCAGGAGAATGCTTCGGCGACGCATCTCGTCAATCAGGATCGCAGCCATGCGGGATGGCTGGGTCACATGATGTGCAATTGGCATCGCGAAACCGG
>NZ_JACSIQ010000227.1:0-560 GCF_018812105.1 Gluconobacter sp. P1D12_c | reverse complement strand
GGGTTAAGGTGGAGAGGGGTCTGATATCCGCTCTGTGATGTGAGCAGAGCAGGGATTGCCTGCTCTGGCTCGGCTAGCCGGGGGACTAGGTCATGTTGACAAAAAATCTGATCCAGAGCTTTGCTGCGGCGAGATTGAGGAAACTCATGAAGGACAAGGCGGTTTTGTCGTAGCGCGTCGCGATACGGCGCATCTGCTTGAGTTTGTTGAACATCCGCTCGATGCGGTTGCGGTCCCTGTAACGCCACCAGTCTGTTTTCTGTGGAGCACTGCGGCTTTTGCGTGATGGAATAACCGGCAGGATCCCGTGGATCAGCAGATCCTGGCGGAAGCTGTCACTGTCATAGCCCCGATCAGCCAGCATGGCTTTGGGGGGCGGGACAGACAGCTTCATCAGGGCGTCTGTGGCTTTGTAGTCCGAGACCTGGCCTCCGGTAAGGACAAAGCCAAGAGGGCATCCCTGATTGTCACATCGGACATGGATCTTGCTCGTAAAGCCGCCGCGTGATCGACCAAAAGCCTCCGAATGAGCCCCCCTTTTGCGCCCGTTGCCTGGGAGT
>NZ_JACSIQ010000226.1:0-561 GCF_018812105.1 Gluconobacter sp. P1D12_c | reverse complement strand
CATGTCAAAATTCGCCATTCTTCGGGTTCAGAAACTCAAATCGCCCAAGTCCGTCAGGGCGTCCATGAAGCACGCCTACCGAGAGCAGGATACGCCAAACGCTGACGCCACGAGAACGCCAGACAATGACCTGATCGGGCCGCAGAACGTCAAACAGGGCATGATCGCGTTCGAGAAGGCGCTACCTGAGAAGATCCGCAAGAACGCCGTCCAGTGCATCGAATACCTGGTCACGTCCTCACCTGGCGCGTTCGAGAACCGGAACGCTGACCAGGAGGCGTATTTGGGGTCACGACACGAAAGTGTATTTTACGTACGCTTAGTGTKAACACCTACAGAACCGCCAGCATTGGGGTTCAAGCGACAAGCAGGGATGCAGGCACCCGAAGCGGACGTAACGCGCCCGCTTCGGGCTGCTCATCGACATTCCAGCGATAGTCCCCTGTCAGAGAGATATGCTCCCAGCCGAGGGGTGCAATATGCCGCGCCAGGTCATCGGAAATGCCGAGCGTTGCGATGGCAGACTGAAGATAGCGCGTATTCCATAGGATAACCGCTGCC
>NZ_JACSIQ010000225.1:0-561 GCF_018812105.1 Gluconobacter sp. P1D12_c | reverse complement strand
CCCTTTTGCCGTTTTTTGACAATCCCGATTTTGACCATGATGCCCTTGGCCGGGTCATGGTCACCGTTCAACGCATTACTACCCCAGCCCCCGGAACAACGGAGCCGTTTGTTATGATCCGTCCCGCACAGAACCGTGCTGTCACCTTGTGGCTAATGAAGAACAGTAAACGTCCAATGAAGGCCGTGGACGTCTGGACGCTCTTGTTCGACCACCTGTTCCCACATACCGGACAGATCATTCTAACCCGCGAAGAAATCGCCGAAAAAGTCTGAATTCGGGTCAACGAAGTTACAGCCATCATGAATGAACTGGTGAAGTTAGGTGCGATTTTCTCCGAGCGCTAAAAKGTAGCCGGTATGCGAGGGCCGGGTCTTGTCCGCTACTACATGAACCKCCACGTTGCTGAAGTAGGTAGTCGTGCTACACAAGAAGAACTTTCTACAATACCAAAGCCGGGATTTAATCTTGAAGTTATAGAAGGAGGAAAATTATGAAAACTAACGAACGATTCCATATTGCATGCCAAAATACATTTATAATTTCTCATTCAAACGACTT
>NZ_JACSIQ010000224.1:0-562 GCF_018812105.1 Gluconobacter sp. P1D12_c | reverse complement strand
GGAGTGTGTACGATCCCTGAACCTCGACAGCGCTCGCGCCACGACCATACCGCGTGTGGCCTTTGACCGTTTGAGCGAAGAAGCTGCCCGGATTACGCCCCAGCATCTGGCCGAGCTTCGGTCATCCCGTCGTTACGCCATTCTGGTGGCAGCCGGGGTCCGACTTGAGGAGGTTCTAACCGACGCGGCCCTCACAATGATGGACAAACTCCTCGGAAGCATGATGCGCCGTGCCGAGCACCGGATCCGTGACAAAGCGATTGTCACCATGCGATCGTTGCAGGCCCAGCTTCGTCTGCTGACAACCTCTTGCCGTCATCTGATTGAGGCCCGTGATCAGGGCGTTGATTCACTGTCTGCCATTACGGGAATTGACTGGCCCCGCCTCCAGGACGCCATCGGCAGGGCTGAAACCCTGACAGCTCCAGAGACCATTGATCGCACGGCCGAACTGATCAACCGGCATCGCTCTCTTCGTCCTGCCATTGGTCCATTCCTGAACGCGTTCCAGTTTCAGGGTGGTCGCACGGTACAGGGATTACTGAAGGCGGTGCAGATCATT
>NZ_JACSIQ010000223.1:0-563 GCF_018812105.1 Gluconobacter sp. P1D12_c | reverse complement strand
CTGCACGCCGTTGAGAAAGGAACGTGTCAGCCGTAGCATTGATCGCCAGAGGCAACGGTCCTTGCGCGCGCATCGCTGCAAACGTGGCTTCCGGAAGAAGGTAGGTGTCGAATGCGCGGTATTGGCGACTTTCCGTTACCCAGATGTCTCCGGCACGCAGACGCTCGCGCAGCTGGGTCAGAACACAGAGTTCGTAAGCCTGTCGTATGACTGTTCCCTCTGGCCTGACAAAGCTGTGCCAGGAAGGCGGAATGAAACGGATCGGACAGGAGTCAGGCAAGCGGCGTTTACCGGTCCGATAGAGKTCTMCAATGATCTGCACCGCCTTCAGTAWTCCCTGTACCGTGCGACCACCCTGAAACTGGAACGCGTTCAGGAATGGACCAATGGCAGGACGAAGAGAGCGATGCCGGTTGATCAGTTCGGCCGTGCGATCAATGGTCTCTGGAGCTGTCAGGGTTTCAGCCCTGCCGATGGCGTCCTGGAGGCGGGGCCAGTCAATTCCCGTAATGGCAGACAGTGAATCAACGCCCTGATCACGGGCCTCAATCAGATGACGGCAA
>NZ_JACSIQ010000222.1:0-563 GCF_018812105.1 Gluconobacter sp. P1D12_c | reverse complement strand
AAGCTCAGCATCATTGATGACACGCTTCTTCATCATCTTCAGAGATCCATCAGACTGATCTCGAACGATGCGAAGCCTCTCATCATTAAGAGACCCCTTGAACTCCTTAAACGATCCGTACCTCTGTATCAGTCGCGTATTGAGTGTCTCATTATAGAACCACTCAAGATGGCCATCCTCCATCGTCTCAATATCGTTCGGCTTAGTCACATATTTTGTGACCTCATCAACAGACTCAAGAGTTCCCGCATCCTTAACAATGCACGACATCCTCTCACGAACATCAGMAAGAAAATCCTGCCAGCCGTTCCCCTTCAAATACGGCAGATCAAAGAGGATATTCATATGCATGTTAAGGGTTTCATGATCCTCATTATGAGTGAACTCAGTCCCCCTGAAATACAGATTTGAACCATATTTTTGATTGAGCCAACGGAAGCAATCAGAGAGCTTGCGTGTCCATTTCCTATGCTCCGCCTTGAGGTCATCATATATGCGGACGTTCTCACCGCAGGTGATAACCATGTACCGCAGATACTTCCCCTTATTCGGGAGAATGTTAT
>NZ_JACSIQ010000221.1:0-563 GCF_018812105.1 Gluconobacter sp. P1D12_c | reverse complement strand
GAATATTAAAGAGACTATAGATGAGGCTACCCGGAGAAATCCGGATGCCTGTTTGCATGTTGAAAATCCAGGCAAGCCGGTTCTCGTTTTTGGTCAGGATTTAGAAGCTCTTGAGCGTGAGCATGAGCAGGCTTGCGATGGTGCTGTTGATGTTCAGAAGAATGGCAAGAGCAGGAAAATCAGAAGCACTCAAAATACTATGGCGTGCATTGTTCTGTCTTGGCCAGGTGAGATGGATGCCGATTGTAAGCGTTGGCAAGCTCGGTCGGTCAAGTGGTTGCAGGACACGTATGGGGACCAGTTGAAGACAGTCATCAGGCATGATGATGAGGCTTTTCCTCATCTTCATGCTTTCATCGTTCCTGATGATTTGAAGGCGATCAGCTTACATCCTGGGGATAGTGCAAAGCAGAAGGCCAAGGCGGATGGGTTATCTCCAAAGGAACAAAATGAAGCCTATAAGCAATCGTTTAGAGATTGGCAGGACAGTTATTGGGATAAGGTCGGGAAGCCTTCTGGCTTAACTCGTATTGGTCCAGGTCGTAGGCGTTTAACTCGGGACC
>NZ_JACSIQ010000023.1:0-13519 GCF_018812105.1 Gluconobacter sp. P1D12_c | reverse complement strand
CTGATGGCGTAATTCATGGGGAGCCAGCTTTGACGGAGGCTGGCATTGGAAGAAGATTGGCAAGCGGATCTTGAGTGCTGGCTCGCCCCGTATCTGGAAGGTCTGGGCAACAAGACGCGGCGTCGCATTTGTCCGGCCTATATCGCAGGTCTGATTAGGCCAGGAGATCGCAAAAGCATCCAGCCCATGGCCGCGCGCTCGGATGCGGTCCCCTATGACCGGCTGCATCATTTCATCGGGGCCGGGCTATGGGATCAGGCCCCGCTGGAAGCGACCCTGTGGAAACAGGCGGATGACCTGGCTGGTGGCGACGGACCCTGGCTGATGGGCGAACATCGCTCGAATGGCGAACGCAAATACTATCTCTCGAACTTACCGGCCGACATGGCAATCAAAGCTCTGGCTGGCGCGATCAAAGCGCGCTGGATATGCGAACAGGCCCATCAGCAACTCAAAGAGGAACTGGGCCTGGATCACTTYGAGGGACGATCCTGGASCGGACTTCGCCGCCATGCCTTGATGTCGATGATAGCCTACGCCTTCCTGCAGTCCCGCAGGTTCGCTCAGGCGGGAGGGAAAAAAAAAGAGCCCTCGGGCCGCCACCGCAATCCAGTCTGCCAGCAGTGCGCCAGGCCATTCTTGACCACATRTCTCGTTCACCCCCGAGACACTCGTCATCCTATCCACCCCAAGTCATAAAAAACGGGAACTCTCCTTTTGAGTGGACACAAAAAAGGGGGCACGTCACAGCGTCCAGTGCGCATGGCGATTTTTATGGGACAGCTTTGCGGGCTTGTCCGTGGATATGTCCTGCCCAAAGATCCGCTTTCTCAGCGTTCGTATTGCGCTGCTTTGGTGCGGCCACGAGTGTGGCACCCAGGATCTGGCCGGACATCGGGAAATAACCGGCGTTGTGCAGGGTAGTGTCAAAAGGATCAAACAGCCCTTCAATGGCACCCGCCTGCGTCAGACGCTTGCGGAACAGCCAGACCGTTTTGGCATCCGGCACGCGGTCCGACAGCCCCAGTCCCAGAAAGCGCATGAACGGCAAGTGGTCGTTGATGAGATACTCTGTCCGTTCATCAAACAGATTGTTCAGCGTCTGGATCATCAGGATCTTGAACATCAGCACCGGATCAGATGGCGGACGACCGCCTTTGCTTCCGTCTGAATAGGCCAGAGCCTGGTTCAGATCAGGGCGAAAGACTTCAAAATCCACAGTCCGGAAAAAAGCTTTGAACTGATCAGAAAGCCCGCTCAAGCGAGCAAGCCGCTCTTCAACATCGAAGAAACCCGGCCGCTTCAAATTCCATCATCCCCAATCAACGCACGGGAAATGGAATCACACAGAACAGATCAGAGCCCAGGGTTTTTTCGATCCCTACTGGTTATTGCACAGAGCGGTAAATGTTTAAAGAAATGTGACAAGGCTTTATCCGATCACCGCTGTTGGTGTTTCCAAACAATTTATGAGATGTACACCAGACTATTGTCATTCTCTCAAGCCAAAGCCATAAAACGGGAACTTTCCTTTTAAGCGAATACAAAGAGGAGAGCACGTCACAGGCAAAGGAAATGGCAATGCCGAAACATCTTCCGAAAAAAACATACAGCCGGAAGCAGGCAGGAGAACACGCCCTCCCCCTTACTGACGATGAAACCCGATCCTACATTGTATCATCTTCGCACTTGGCAACGCCAGGAAGTGAAGATCTGAGTGAGTTCGAATTCGCCCTTACAGTTGCCAATCACGCTTTCCAACGCTGGGTGGCAAGAGGGATGGCGGCAGCCGGGATGCCAGAACTCTCGCCTCTCGACAGTCTAATTCTACATGCCATTCATCATCGAGAACGAGAAAAAAGCATCTCGGACCTGCTGCTGACACTCAATTTGTCCGAGCGACATTATCTCAATTACGCCATGAAGAAACTTGACGACCTTGATTTGATTACACGTAGAAAGCAGGGGAAAGAGGTTTTCCTCGCGGCTACCGAAAAGGGTAGAGCGCTGTGTATAGAATACGCACGCCTCCGGCGATTTTGCTTGCTGGAACTCATCCCCTCTGACCGAAAAGTGGCGAATGTTCCGATCAGTGAGCTAGCGAAAGCACTCCGTGTTTTAACGGGATTGTATGAACAGGCTTCCCGGTCAGCTGCATCTCTGTAAGAGCCCTACGCAGGTTTAACCTCTTCAATCATGAAGAGCAGGTCACCATATCCGACGACGGCACCATCTTCATGTAAGGGAGTGCTCAGTCGTCCGGTTTCGGGTGCAATAACAGACACCCTGAGTGGATCAATATCAATATAGCCCACGATATCACCAATTTTAACCCAGCGTTCTGAGGGGATATCTACTAGGCGAAATATACCTACTTCTGGACTTTTCACCGACGCAGAAAACGCCGCTGAATCACCAAAAAAATTTGTACAGATCTGGTCTGCAGCCGCGATCTTGGGATATAGCTGCAGTTCAAGTGTTTCATTGCCTTCCCGCAAGGAGAGTGATGCCAAGTCTGCGCTTCGCATTAACGTAACGAAGCTTTCAATCCGGTCTAGCATTGTCACGACACTTTATCCTTCTCGATCAGTGCTTCGAGATAATGGACGCTAACTGCGCCTGCCCGGAATCCGGCTGAAGCTAAAACACGTTGGTGAAATGGAATAAGCGTTTCAATTCCTTCGATGCGTGCCTCACCGAGCGCGGCCTCCATACGTCGCAACGCGTCTTCACGGGACTGACCATGCACAATCAATTTAGCGACCAAAGAGTCATAATGCGCTGTAACACGCCCTCCGACCTGTAAATGTGTATCAACTCTCACTCCAGGGCCGCCCGGAGGATTCCATGCCGTTACAGTTCCTGGCGCCGGTAGGAAATTTTCTGAATTCTCAGCATTAATTCGACACTCGATCGCATGACCGCGCGTTTGAATATCTTGCTGACGGAACGAGAGTGGGCGGCCCATCGCTACGCATATTTGCTCCTGAACCAGATCTATACCTGTCGTGATTTCTGTAACAGGATGCTCGACCTGCAGGCGCGTATTCATTTCTATGAACGCGAACGTACCCTTCTCATATAAAAATTCGAATGTTCCTGCCCCAACATACCCCATGGCTTGGCAAGCTTTAGCGCAAGCTTCCCCCAATTCGTTCAGTTGTTGTTGGTTAATCTGAACGGGCGGCGCTTCTTCAATTAACTTCTGGTGTCGACGTTGAACGGAACAGTCTCTAGCGCCGAGCCAAACGACATTCCCGAAATAATCTCCAATAATCTGAATTTCGATATGCCTGGGCGCTTCGAGAAAGCGCTCCGCATAGACAACAGAATTACCGAATGCCCGTCCGGCCTCTTCACGTGCCGTCTCAATCGCAGAGAGAAGTTCACCGGCCTGACGAACAACACGCATACCGCGCCCTCCGCCTCCGCCAGATGCCTTGACGATGAGGGGATACCCCACCTGCTCACATACCTTGAGAATCTCTTCCGGATTATCGGGTAGAGCGCCGTCAGATCCTGGCAGGCAAGGAATGCCATGCCGCTGTGCTTCATGACGCGCACTGATTTTGTCACCCATCAAACGCGTAACATGCGACGAGGGTCCTATAAGGGTCAGTCCCGCCTGCTCAACCGCTTCCGCGAAATCGGCATTCTCAGAGAGAAACCCATAGCCGGGATGAATGGCATCAACCCTGGTTAACCGAGCAGCCCTTAAAACACGCTCAACGTCCAGATACGACCGCGCAGCAGGAGCAGGGCCAATACATACGGACTGATCCATCAGGCGCAGATGAGGCAAATCAGCATCAACGTCAGAATAAATCCCAACAGTCTCCAGCCCTAAGAGGCGACACGCCCGTACAATACGAAGCGCAATTTCACCCCTGTTCGCGATCATAACCCGGCGGATGTCACGCATCGACTAACTCCACCTCAAACAGTGCCATGTTAGGCTCAATCACATCTCCGTCCTCTTTTAGAACGCGTGTCACACGGCAGGAGTATTCAGCTTCAATCTTCGATAGCATTTTCATTGCTTCCACGAGGCAAAGCGCATCGCCAGCTTTGACCACATTTCCAACCTCGACGAGCGGAGGCTCTTTAGGCGCTTCGGAGCGATAAAAAACGCCATGCATGGACGCTAAAATTTTATGCGAAACTGGTGCTTCAGACTTATCTTCATCCGGATTGACGCTATCCGCCGCCTTAAAAACAGCATCTGTCTCGTTGTTTTGCGGAGCCGACACAAGACGAAGCGCTTCGCCGTTGCCCTCATATGCGAGTTCCTGAATGCCCAGGCTTTTCATAGTGACCATCAAGCGCTCGAGGCGCTTCATATCAAACGACATGATGACTGCTTTCGTGGGGTGACTGCAGCATGATCCCGGCCCCCTCAAGCGAGCGTCGCACCGTCCTTGCAATATCCAAGGCATGCGCCGAATCACCGTGAACACAAATCGTATCGATGTGTGTTTCCAACATATTCCCCTTAACAGTTTCGATAGCGCGCGCCTCCACCATGCGTACGACGCGTGCCGCGATCAGCGCAGGATCATGCAACACTGCCTCAGCCTCTTTTCGTGAGAGAAGATGACCGTCTTCTGCGTAGGCACGATCCGCAAAAATTTCGGAATGCACCGTTAGTCCCTGCTCCCGCGCCAAGCGTTCCAAGGCGCTATATGCAATCGCGACCATCGATAGGGACGCATCCACTGCTTTGGTCGCCGCAATGATAGCAGACGCAACCCCCTCGTCATGTTCAGCCAGATTGGCGAGAGCTCCATGAATTTTTACATAACTCACGTGACACCCCGCATACGCCGCAATGGCCTGTGCAGCACCGGTTTGATAAGCAACCAGTCGCTCTATTTCACCGCAAGTGAAGGGAATAACGCGGCGACCGAAACCCCAGAGATCCGGGAATCCAGGATGAGCTCCAATCGTAACTTTACGAGTATAAGCCATACGCATGGTCTCATGCATGATTTCAGGATCGCCACCATGAAATCCACACGCGACATTCGCCGACGTTACGATATCAAGCAGGGCTGCATCGTCGCCAATGCGATACGCGCCAAATCCCTCCCCCATATCGGCATTCAGGTCTACAGTACGGAGCGCCATATCCGCTTCCTTTCAGTCCAATAGCCCGCTACGGGTTTTCTCAACCTCTGCGCTCAGAGACACGAGCGCACGCTCCTCGTCCCGCAAGGCGGCAATAGCTTCACTCTCATCGATTTGAACAAACCTTACTTTCCCGCCAATGCTGGTCTGGGCCAGCAGCCGGAGATCAGGTTCAATCACTGTAGCGATCTTCGGGTAGCCGCCACATGTATTAGCATCGGCCATTTGAATAATCGGAACGCCGTCTGGAGGAACCTGCACCGTTCCCGGCACGATTCCATGCGACATGAGCGCCAAAGGACGTGATAACGAGAGGATATCAGACGCTTCGATGCGGAAGCCTGTGCGGTTGGCACGGGGCGTAAGCTGCCACGCCGAAGCGGCAAACCTGATCTTCGCTTCCGGTGTGAAACATTCATACTCAGCCGCATCGAGAACCCGCACAACAGTCTCTTCGTTTGAAGGTAAGGCTGCACATATTGCGAGACCAAACCCACTTTTCCTTGGAAGGGGAGCGGACGTGTCCCCTGTCGAGAGTACGTCTCCCTTTTCGGGGGCATGCCCGTCGATACCGCCAAAACCACCTTTGACGTCTGTCCCCCGGGCTCCGAGCACAACAGGGACATCAATGCCGCCCCGCAAGCCTAAATAAACGCGCACGCCCCGCGTAGGTGCAGGAACAACCAAAACCTGTCCTGCTTCTGCCGTGATCGTCCAGTTTGGGGGAATGGGGCTGGCATCCAACTGGGCAAGACATACGGCCCCCGTGAGAGAAAACGCAGTCCTTTCGAGGAAACGAACCCTGAAAGGAAAAAATGCGATTTCAATCGCCGCGGCGTCTCTAGCATTCCCCAACAAAATATTCGCATGGGCAAGCGCCAGCCTGTCCATAGCCCCGCCACGAGATATCCCCATATGCAAAGCATGCGGGCGGCCGAAGTCCTGAATTGTGTTCAGTGCGGAAGTCGAAAGGATCTCGATCATGAAATCGCATCGAACCGAACGATATCACCCATCTTCAAGAGACAGACTTCGTCACGGTGGATATCGAAAAGCATAGTCTCTGTCATACCTATAATGTGCCAGCCTGAAGGTGCGTCGCAGGGCATGACGCCAGCTTGCCCCCCACCGATAATCACTGCTCCTCGGGGAACATGAATACGCGGCGTGCGCCGTCGCGGCAGCCACAATCGCTTATCCAGCCCCGTGAGATAAACGAAGCCGGGCATCGCCCCGACAGCTGCAACGCGATACGCTCCCGACGAATGAAGATCGATGGTTTGCTGCACCGATAACCCCGCATGAGATGCAACGTCCGCAAGGTCTTCGGCCAGCGCACCTCCATATTCGACCTGAATATGAATTTCATTCGCGGGCAAATCGCTGTCTGAAGCGGCCTCCCATGCTTGGGTAATGGCAGCACGCATTGTTTCGGGATCTGTCGACAGACCATTAAAACCAACCAAAAGGTTGTTGACGCCGGGAATGGCCGAGACAACATCGGGATGCTGCTGGATTGCCCGCGCTGTTGCCCAAATGCGCCTCTGCGCGCGCTCGTCAAAAGCGCCTTGGGCAACATCGCATAGCAATGCTGTCGCGCCAGCAGAGTGAATACGCATCGTCATGAGATTATCACCCTGCACCACAAGACTGGTCTAACTTAGACGCCCCAAGCTGAGACACGTCCGGCTCCTGCGAGCGTCCAAGAAGCACGAGCAAGGACAGAAGCCCTGCGGGGCAGGCGACCATCGTCGCGAAAGCCGGAAGCAACTGCCATCCGGTGCGATTGATCGCCCATTGCATGACAGGTTGCGCAAGTCCGCCAAAAATGGAGACTGCAATTGTATACAACATGCCAAATACGAAAGATCGGCGACCTACCGGAATAGCGCGCAAAACCGTCATAATAGAAATTGCAGACGTGATTCCGGAAAGCCAATACGTGACCGTATTCAAAACAACCAATGTCAAAAACGAAGGATGCTTTATGCAAAGCAAATAAACCGGCAGAATCAAAATCTCAGTTGATACAATTGTTGCGATCAGAACAAAACGTCTGGATACGCGATGATATAATATAATCCCCGTTATCATCGCTAGTAATCCAGCGCCCACACCGATTGTCATTGATAGCAATGACGTCAGAGCAGTGGCGTGTAGTTGCCCCATCGCATAGCTGACACCAAAACTTCGAACATAAGTCGTAAATGCTGATGCCGAAACGACGCAGAGAATAAGCGCAGCTGTCAAAGTAAGAAAACCTCCTCCAATGGAAGCAGATTGCTGGCAGTGAGCACTTTGAGGGGCCTGTGCTTGCGGTGCAGAAGAGCCCTTCACATCCCGAAATCTCAGTCTCAGACCAAAGATGACGACCACCCCGCCAAGCAAAAATGGGATGCGCCATCCCCAGTTCGCCATGGCGTGTTCCGGAAGCTCCGCAGACACGAGCGTTCCAAGAAATGCGGCTATAAGAATAGCAACATACTGAGTGATGTATTGAAGGGTTGTATTGAAAACCTGACTAGGACCCGATGATGCAGCATATAACATCTGCGTCGCAGGGCCGATCTCTCCGCCTTCAGCGAACCCCTGAACCGCACGCAGTACAAAGACCAAGATGGGCGCCAGAATCCCAATTTGATGTGCCCCAGGCAATAGAACAAAACCTACTGACGCGGCGCCCATCAACAGGAAAGTAAGCGCCAAAGTCGACGCTTCACCTCGCTTGAGAGCCATGCGCCCCATCAGGAAAGCTCCCAATGGGCGGAACAGGAAACCTGAACCGAACACAATGAGAGCTGGCAATAAGGTATGCCTATTCGACCCCAGATCAAAAAAGGTCTCGCCAATAAACGGCGCAAAAAATGCGTAAAGAGCGAAGTTATAGTATTCTAACCCGTTCCCAAGACTGAGCGAAAGAATATGCGAGATCTCCCGCTTCCGGCGCAAACCGGCGTCGTCAGCAGAAGAATACTGCATGATCAATCCTCGTTTCTAAACTCAGAGATGCGCTGTCAAACGACCGCCAATGTAACGAGGCTCTCCGGAAATACGGAAATAAGTCGTCGTGTTGGAACCTGACGCCAGATAATACTGCCTGTTCAGCAAGTTAGACGCGTACACCGTGGCAGACCACCATCCATGGGTCGGACGAACCGTAAGGTGAGCGCCCATCAGGAAATAATCCGGCAAACGATATGCCCCGACACCTCCAATCGCCATCGCTTGAGAACCACGATAAGACCAGTCTAAACCACCATCAATCGTATAATTACGAACAAATTGTGTTTCGTAGTCGGCTGAACCATTGAGGGTCAGCTTTGGAATGCCAGAATCTGTCCCCGCGTAGTTGTTGTAAATACCAACCCAAGCCTGGTGAGCCGTAAAATAAGCATTCGTTGCCGATGCATTCAAAGCCTGGAAGATTTGGTACTGACCGCGCTCATAACCAAAGTTTTGGCGGATATACAAATGCTTAAGAGGATGTAATTCCGCGTTAAACTCGATCCCCCAAATATCAGACTTCGGAATGTTTACATACATTCCGACAGGGCCATAATTTGGAACCAGATAATTACTAATCATCTGCTGCCCATGGTAATCATAATAGAACGCAGCGCCATTCAAGCGAAGCACATTGCGAATTGGGTCTGACTTAAAGCCAACCTCATATGCCAGAAGGGATTCAGGTTTGAACGGCTGCAACTGCTGCTGCAGGATCGTATTATTTGCCGAGAACCCGCCAGGCTTGAACCCTTTGCTCATCTTATAATAGAGCTGCAGTTGCTCAAGGGCTTGCCACTGAATACCAAGCGTTCCGCTAAATTGGTTTGCCGCGGCACCGCTATTGGCAAATCCAAGGTCGTTCACACCAAAATGCACAGTTCTCATATTCAGAAGTTGCCGATCATCGGCTTCATGGCTCAATCCACCGAAAATCGTGATTTGATGCGGCAGGCGATAGGACACGTGAGCGTACTGGTTGAATGCCTGCTGATTTTGATTGAACGATGTCTCAGAATAATATCCGCGTAGCGGAACGTAATCCGTAAAATCGTTAAAGAACTGCTGAGACATGCGTGATCGGGTATAGGTCATGCCAACCTGCCACTGCAGACGATTCCGTTCATGCGAAGCAAGCTGCAGTTCTTGCGAAAATGCATTCGCAACCACATTCCGATACTGATCACCAGTCGCCCGTGACGTTCCGTCCTGATCGGTGTACTCGCCCTCGCGCTCGCTCTCAAAAGCACTGATACTGCGCAAAACAGCGAAATTCAGATCACGTGAAGCATTAATTTCCGCTCCCCAGAACGTATTATGCTCGGAGGGCTTCATACTGGCTGAACGCCCGATCAAATGCGCAAAGCCCGGACGCAAATCCCAATCAGCCTGCTGAAAGCCAAGAGACGGGATTGTTTGTGAAGAGAGGAAATTCAGGATCGGTCGCCCGGTCACCACCTGCGAATCATCCTGAACCCAATGACTCGAAAGCATGATCTCGGTCTTTGCATCCGGCCGCCAGCGCAGCTTGGCGCGCAGAGCTGTCTCGTCCGCGTCGCCCAAGTGCGTATGGTTTGCCGGGCTCCACTGATACCCACCACCTTCAAGGTTTTGCACCGCCACGCGGAACGCAAGCTTATCAGTGATAGGCCCAGAGACATAACCCTGAACGCGATTACGCGCGTAGCTGGCGATATCCTCGGAAATACCAGCGTGCCACTCATCCGTCGGATTTGCAGTGCGGATATTCACTGCGCCACCAGTATCATTCAGACCATGCTTCGTTCCAATCGGTCCGGGATCGATCTCAACGTCCTGCAAATCAAACAGCATCCCGTTTGACATTGTACTGTACGGAAACGCCACGTCATCAACGTATGTCAAAACAGAGGACATATTGTTCTGCGTGTAATCATTAAAGCCGATGCCACGGATCCAAAAATTGGTGCTCGCGGTTCCCATCATGCTTTGGATCGTAACGTTCGGAGCCAGCGTTTGAAGCTGCCTCACCGAAACGATTCCCTTTCGCAGAATATCTTGCGCCGTCAAACGGGTTGCAGAATCAGCCTGACGCTGAGCTTTCGCAAATTTGAAAATGCGACGGCTCGCACTAATGACCAAATTTTCCTGAGCATTCGCGTCAATACCGGTCTTGGGACTTGCAACTACGCGCGTGGAAGCCTTGAGAGCAGGTTTGACAGCATTGTCCCGCGCGACCGCGCTTCCATAAGGAAAAATAGATGCCGTACACAGGAGAATCCAGATTGCCGAGAGACCAGAAACCCGGCGACTTCCAATTTTAGACGCAAGTCTCATTTTGACTTTTGTTCTCGTCATTTCCCTATCCCCTACCCAATCCACACGAGATCGCATGACGTCTCGATATCAAGCCTCTGAACAGCCAGATATCGGCGCGGAGCACTCACCCTACTAACCGCCTCGCACTCGCAACGAGTATAATTTATATATGTTTTATATACGACACAAATATATTATTACGATGAATGATCTATTTTTCGTCAGAAACCCCGCAAATCTCCATGATTGCGAGCATATAAATTCGAATCATATCAAGATAATCAAAGAGTTCTACGCGCTCATCGGGCATTGTGTTAAAACGTCCGCCAGGGCCACAAACCACTCCCTCCATTTGCCCGTAATGCTGCAAATGCCCCGCATCTGTCCCGTAAAACCGGGAAGGATGCGCCTGGCCATTTCCTGCCTCATGGCCTCGTACGTATGCATATGCGGACGCAACAGCCTCAACGACTGGAGCCGTCTCACGCTCGGCAAAAGGCGGCATAACCGGATGCCCGTCTGAGCCCTGTATCCGAAAGGTAATCTTGGCTGTGGGATACCGCTCGCGATAGACGTCAAGCAATCGCTCCATATCTGCGCGAGCGCCTTCTTCGCTCTGCCCCACGGCATAGCGCCCCGAACCACGCAATTCCGCCACGTCCGCGACCTGAGCTGGACGCCAATCTTCGAACGTGGATCCAAGACCGGCCTTCATCGTTCCAACATGGACACGGTTGACCGACCCATGACGCTCGGACAGTTGCCCGGAAAACGTCATGCTGTTCAAATCAGAAACCATCAGCGCTGCGATGGCCAGCGCGTCAGTTCCTTCTTCACGCTTGGACAAATGCCTCGTATCGCCCTGAATCCTAATTTCAAAAACGAAAGCTGCTGCATGAAGAGTCAGGATTTCAAGATCGGTAGGCTCACTATTGATAAAGCAATCCGCACGCACGCCTTGATCAATCAAGGCCTTAGTCCCCACCCCGCCTTGAAGCTCCCCTACGACATATGACAGCAGAACATCGCCCTTTAGGCGAATTCCGGCTGCCATGAGGGTTTCAAGAGCACAGAAATAGGCTGCGTCTCCAGCCTTCATATTCGACACGCCAATGCCATAAATAAACGTGTCGTCGACCAAACCGCCCCAAGGATCGACGGTCCATCCTTCGGTCACAGGGTTTGTATCAACATGCCCATTGAATAGGAGGCTTCGCCCTCCGCCAGTCCCCGGCAGTCGACCAATCGCATTATATCGTCCACCGGGTACTGGCGTCAGAGACGCCTCCAAACCAAGGCGGGACATATCGTCAGCCAACGACTGAACAAGCGCGCGCTCACCGTCCGTGGCACTATAGCTTTTGCAGCGCACCAGCTTCTGTAAAAACGCAATGCTGCGATCCACGTCAAGCGCATCTAACGCCTTCTGGCAGATAGCGTGAGAAACAGTTTGGGTCATATTTTCCTAGCCACTTGCGGACCTTGATCCGTCATTCGTCAGACAGAAAAGAGATGATGGCGATGGAGAGAGCAATGATGTCGTCGACCGTCGTAAATTCACCCGGAGAATGCACGCGGCTTTCCGGTCGGATTAGACCACCCAGCAATACTTCGGATCGTCCCGTTGCCCGCTGAACCCATCCGAAGTCGGAGCAACTACTTGAACCCCATCGACAAAATTCTTCTGAGCGATACCCAAACCCACGCGCAATGGCAGCCTGCCAGCGGGGCCAGTTGGGACCATATGGATCACTTGTAGGACACAAATGACCAATCATTTCGACCTCATACGTCAGGCCGGATGGGACACTATGACGAATAACGTCTTCAATCTCTTTTACGACGCTCTCAAAGCATTCTTCAGGGGCGTAGCGACGAGAAACGACAATATCCAACAAAGAAGGAATCTGTCCGCCGCTGCCAGTCCCACCGCTCACGGACATGATCGCCAAGCTGGGCCGCAACGGCTCATCACCAGCATAAGGAGCGCTCGGCATCTCAGAGGATTTTTGTCGGACTTCTTCCGCAAGTGCCATCAGGGCTCGTTGTACGCAAACACCAGCCTCAACAGCATTGAATGCGGCTTTAGCTGCTCCTGCGTGTGTAGTGCGCCCAGTAAGCCGAATGCGAAAGTTAACCAGCCCAAAGCATCCGGCCCAGATGCGCGCTTCAGGCGTTCCGTTAAAATTAATAGTTAGTTCTGGTACCTGCCCCTGCTCCGCCAGATAACGAACTCCGGGATACAGCCCTCCCTCTTCATCCGTACAAAACAGAAGGACAGGATTATATTTCAGCTTTAGATTAGACGCCTGCATCGCCTCAATTGCGAGCAATGCTGCAGCCATCGGCCCTTTCGTGTCAGCCGCCCCTAAACCGACTAGGCGCCCTTGCTGCTCATAAAGCGAAAATGGATCCGTTTTCCAACCTTGCGCAGGCGGCACGGTATCGACATGAAAATATAGACCGACGTCTTTTAAAGGCGAGTACTGACGAGAGACTAAATTGATTCGCTCAGTCGGAACCTCAATATCACGCGATCTCCACAGCGATTCCGGCAAAGAAAATTTCTGCGTTTTGAAATGAAGAGGCATTAAATAGGAATTAACGACTTCCGAAAATTCAACATAATTAGGTGATCCAGGAAAACTCGTATTAACCGCCACGAACTGACGTAGCATCTCGATTGCTCGAGATATATTCTGACGCACATAAGATGCCGCGGGGTTTAAATGGCTCATCAACGTGTCCGAATCAAATATAATACATACATGTTCTTGTGTGATTTTCCCAATATGAGGTCAAGCTATAGTTCGAGTCCGGACCGACTGATGTGCGCAGCAAGATGTGGTTCGGTCTCGTAATGAGGCGGATGCTGAACAATCTATCCGCTAGGTATTTAGTCCCGTGTTTTGATGATGTGGTATTTTCGCGTGCGTGGAAGGACGCCTTATGGGATAGAGACGTCATGGGAGCGCCACGACCGCGCACGCTGTGCGAGCAGCAATACAGCGATCGCAGCGCTGAGCGAGGAGTTCGGGATCAACCCGAAAACAGTTGTAAAATGGCGCAAGCGCCAGACTGTCGAAGATCA
>NZ_JACSIQ010000220.1:0-563 GCF_018812105.1 Gluconobacter sp. P1D12_c | reverse complement strand
GGATTATAACACAACTGATGGCGATGGTTCAACACAAGACCGCCAAGACTGGTGGTCTCGGATGGAATCMGTAGGTCGTTCATATAMGAAATTAGAGGCCCAAAGGGTCATCAAAGCTCAGTCATATGATGGGGGGTATTATCCTCGTTCATGGCTTGGGCATGTGTTCCATCTGGGGTGGTCTGTTGATGATATCTGCTGGCTGATATCTGCTGACTGCAAGCACCTTGGGCTTATAGCTCGGGATTATTCTGCTGATGAGAATCTGCGTTTTGCGTGTCGTTCGGAACAGGAAGACAGGCGACGCTTCAGGCTTCCTGCTGGTGGTTTAGAATACGTTCCAGAGGTTAAGGAAGCGAAGGAATCACGCGGAGAGATTTTTGATGCAGGACCGTCTGAGAATGGGTGTGAGTCATCTTCTCGGATAGGTTTTTATGAGCTTCTTCGTCGCAACAGTGGGAACAAGGTTGATGTGTTTAAACATCTTGAACGCATTGGCAGGGATGAGGCCATAAGGCTTCAATCTGATCGCATTGCTGACAGGCTTGAAGGTCTGGGGATTC
>NZ_JACSIQ010000219.1:0-564 GCF_018812105.1 Gluconobacter sp. P1D12_c | reverse complement strand
ATTTTACGTACGCTTAGGGTGAACACCTACAGAACCGCCAGCATTGGGGTTCAAGCGACAAGCAGGGATGCAGGCACCCGAAGCGGACGTAACGCGCCCGCTTCGGGCTGCTCATCGACATTCCAGCGATAGTCCCCTGTCAGAGAGATATGCTCCCAGCCGAGGGGTGCAATATGCCGCGCCAGGTCATCGGAAATGCCGAGCGTTGCGATGGCAGACTGAAGATAGCGCGTATTCCATAGGATAACCGCTGCCACCAGCAGGTTTAAACCTGACGCTCGATAAGCCTGATTTTCAAAACGCCGATCCCGCAGTTCACCAAGCTGGTTGAAGAAGAGCGCCCGAGCCAGCGCATTCCGGGCTTCTCCCTTGTTGAGCCCTGCCTGGGTTCGCCTGCGCAAATCCAGATCCTGTATCCAGTCGAGCATGAAAACCGACCGCTCGATCCGGCCAACTTCACGCAAGGCCACAGCCAGACCATTCTGACGGGGATAAGATCCGAGCTTCCGCAGCATGGCCGAGGCCGTCACGGTTCCACTCCGAATGGATGTGACCAGACGCAGC
>NZ_JACSIQ010000218.1:0-565 GCF_018812105.1 Gluconobacter sp. P1D12_c | reverse complement strand
TATCCGGCCTCGCTGATATGCCAGTAATGCAGATGCTCCAACTGGAGCAGGGTGGCACCCTGACAGGTGTCGGCCATGCGTGTCAGACCAAGATTAATCCCATCCGCCAGGATCACCGTCAGCAGGGCGTTTTTGTCATCCGCGACACGGCTGGAACGGCGATGGGTAAAGCAGTCGGTGAAGCTGATCCAGCGGTCCACTTCCAGCAGAAGATCAGTAATCTTGATGCGTGGCAGCCGGTCGTAAGCCGCCCGCCTCAACTCTTCCACAGCAGGGGGTGTAATTGCTTTCAGAGGCGAAATCACAAGACCATGTGCATCAAGCCGGACCTGTGACAACTCGCCCTTCCTGGCAAGAGCCGTCACCCGGTTCAGCGCGGTTTCCAGCACTGCACGCCGTTGAGAAAGGAACGTGTCAGCCGTAGCATTGATCGCCAGAGGCAACGGTCCTTGCGCGCGCATCGCTGCAAACGTGGCTTCCGGAAGAAGGTAGGTGTCGAATGCGCGGTATTGGCGACTTTCCGTTACCCAGATGTCTCCGGCACGCAGACGCTCGCGCAGCTGGG
>NZ_JACSIQ010000217.1:0-565 GCF_018812105.1 Gluconobacter sp. P1D12_c | reverse complement strand
GAAACACCGAGTTTGAGCAGTTCCTGATGCTGGGCCGCGAGATCCTGTTTGTCCGTCGAGCAGCGGGCATAGCCGATCATTATGTGTGTCATACGGGAAAGTGTAACGTATAAGGCCCCATGACTGCAAAACATATGGTACCACCTTTATGAGACACAGCACACGGCTGTATTCCATGACGTGTTGCACTTGTCCGGGACAGTCCGTCCAACGATCCCCTTCCGGACACATGAAGGAGACATCCGATCATGGCGCGGCGCCGTCTTCTGACCCGTGAAGCTCTCGCCCGACATTACGAGCCTTCTGTCGATGATCGCGAGATCACGAGACATTTTACACTCAGCCAGGATGACTTCGATCTGATCGCAACCCGCCGCGGAGAAACCTCCCGATTGGGTTTCACGATGGTCATGCTCTACATGCGCTGGCCGGGACGGGTGCTGGAATCTGGTGAAACACCACCGGCTCCCATTCTGTCATTTGTTGCGCGGCAGCTCGACCTGTCCCCTGGGCTCTGGTCCCATTACGGACGTCGTGACGAAACCCGTCGATCCCATCTGGCCCA
>NZ_JACSIQ010000216.1:0-565 GCF_018812105.1 Gluconobacter sp. P1D12_c | reverse complement strand
GACCCCAAATACGCCTCCTGGTCAGCGTTCCGGTTCTCGAACGCGCCAGGTGAGGACGTGACCAGGTATTCGATGCACTGGACGGCGTTCTTGCGGATCTTCTCAGGTAGCGCCTTCTCGAACGCGATCATGCCCTGTTTGACGTTCTGCGGCCCGATCAGGTCATTGTCTGGCGTTCTCGTGGCGTCAGCGTTTGGCGTATCCTGCTCTCGGTAGGCGTGCTTCATGGACGCCCTGACGGACTTGGGCGATTTGAGTTTCTGAACCCGAAGAATGGCGAATTTTGACATGGTGTTTCAGCCCCCTTTTTTCAAAAGGTGGACTTACTACACAATTTGCAAGCAAATTGTCGTAAGCTGAAGAAGGAAACCCCTTCTTCAGATATATTCAGAAAGCTTCTTTTTTTGTCGGTAATGGCACATTTGGCTGACCGACAAACCATTCGTAGAGTGAAGGATCACTCGGAAGGCGAAGTGTCTCTAGAAGCACTTCATTATCTCGCACTATAGAAAATTCAAAAAATTCATCTAAATTTTCATCATGTAATTCCTTAAGATTTTTCCAA
>NZ_JACSIQ010000215.1:0-565 GCF_018812105.1 Gluconobacter sp. P1D12_c | reverse complement strand
ATGGAGGATGGCCATCTTGAGTGGTTCTATAATGAGACACTCAATACGCGACTGATACAGAGGTACGGATCGTTTAAGGAGTTCAAGGGGTCTCTTAATGATGAGAGGCTTCGCATCGTTCGAGATCAGTCTGATGGATCTCTGAAGATGATGAAGAAGCGTGTCATCAATGATGCTGAGCTTTTCACGAAGCGTGATGAAGGCGAAGCCACGATAGGTGTCCCTAAATCATTGGATATGTTCGGGCCCGATATTGCTATGGCTCTCTGTGTTGAGCCTTCTCTTGATGGTCGTGTCATCGTTGGTGATGAAATAAAATTCGAGCAGATGGAGAATAAGATTGTTGGGCTGATGCTCCCGCATCATGCTTTCTATAACGTCTCTGAACCCTGTCTTATGGTCCAGAATTATACGCAGACGCCTGACACTGAACTCGGCAAAAAGGCTCTCGAACTCATTGAAGTTGTCTCTAAGCGACACCATCAGCAGGTTATCGAAAAACTCCAAAAAATTGGATGCGATGCTCTAACGGGGCGTAATCTGTTTGCGTTGCGTGGTTCGTGGG
>NZ_JACSIQ010000214.1:0-568 GCF_018812105.1 Gluconobacter sp. P1D12_c | reverse complement strand
TCAACGCAGACGGTACGGTGGAGAGGGCATGGCACGAGGTGATCTGACGGATCAGGAATGGGCGATAATTGGTCCGCTTCTGCCGCCTGAGCGCGGACGTTGGGCTCGACCAGCTGGAGACAACCGCCTGTTTCTCAATGGTATGCTGCATGTTCTGCGCACAGGCTGTCCGTGGCGGGACATGCATGAGCGCTACGGCAAATGGAACTCGGTCTATGTCCGGTTCCGGCGTTGGGCTGAGCAGGGGGTGTGGGATGCTCTGCTGCAAACCCTGATAGACCTCGACCTGACCGATAACTGGCAGCATATGGTCGACAGTACCGTAGTCCGTGCCCATTCACAGGCTACGGGCGCAAAAGGGGGGCTCATTCGGAGGCTTTTGGTCGATCACGCGGCGGCTTTACGAGCAAGATCCATGTCCGATGTGACAATCAGGGATGCCCTCTTGGCTTTGTCCTTACCGGAGGCCAGGTCTCGGACTACAAAGCCACAGACGCCCTGATGAAGCTGTCTGTCCCGCCCCCCAAAGCCATGCTGGCTGATCGGGGCTATGACAGTGACAGGTTCC
>NZ_JACSIQ010000213.1:0-569 GCF_018812105.1 Gluconobacter sp. P1D12_c | reverse complement strand
GCGAGAGCTTCACGGGTCAGAAGACGGCGCCGCGCCATGATCGGATGTCTCCTTCATGTGTCCGGAAGGGGATCGTTGGACGGACTGTCCCGGACAAGTGCAACACGTCATGGAATACAGCCGTGTGCTGTGTCTCATAAAGGTGGTACCATATGTTTTGCAGTCATGGGGCCTTATACGTTACACTTTCCCGTATGACACACATAATGATCGGCTATGCCCGCTGCTCGACGGACAAACAGGATCTCGCGGCCCAGCATCAGGAACTGCTCAAACTCGGTGTTTCTGCCGATCGTATTTACACCGACAAGGGCTTCACCGGCACGATCCTGGWAAGGGCCGGCCTTGACCAGGCACTGGCGGCTGTTCGTAGTGGCGATACTTTGGTCGTACCAAAGCTTGATCGACTGGCCCGCTCTGTCCCTGATGCACGGCTTATTGGCGACAGCCTGGCATCCCGTGGCGTGAAGCTTCAACTTGGGAACAGTATTCACGATCCGTCTGATCCAATGGGCAAGTTGTTCTTCAACATCCTTGCGACTTTCGCGGAGTTTGAAGCCGATCTGATC
>NZ_JACSIQ010000212.1:0-570 GCF_018812105.1 Gluconobacter sp. P1D12_c | reverse complement strand
AAGTTATAGAGATTATTTGCGTTGTCTTCCTTCGCATTCTTCTTTGTGTTTGGATTACATAGAAAGCAGGGGAAATGGTTTTTTAAGATACAACGAATATTTGAACGATGACGAGGATGATTTTTGTTACGAGTGTGTTTTTGTTAATGACAATAAAGATGAGATACGCCTTTGGGTTAAAGATTTAGAAGAATGTGACAAGGATGGTTTGTATTCGAGTATCGATAATTTAGATTTGGAAAATTGTACGTATGATGATTTTTAAAGAAGACTCTCAACGATTTGCGAGAAATTTTTTGGATCGTTGTCATGAGTTATCAATTCGCACATTTTGAGATGCTGAGTCGTAAAGTGCTTGTAAAGCCTTCCGACAAGGCAACGAAGTCTAAGAAGTGGAATATTAAAGAGACTATAGATGAGGCTACCCGGAGAAATCCGGATGCCTGTTTGCATGTTGAAAATCCAGGCAAGCCGGTTCTCGTTTTTGGTCAGGATTTAGAAGCTCTTGAGCGTGAGCATGAGCAGGCTTGCGATGGTGCTGTTGATGTTCAGAAGAATGGCAAGAGCAGG
>NZ_JACSIQ010000211.1:0-571 GCF_018812105.1 Gluconobacter sp. P1D12_c | reverse complement strand
CATCGTTCGAGATCAGTCTGATGGATCTCTGAAGATGATGAAGAAGCGTGTCATCAATGATGCTGAGCTTTTCACGAAGCGTGATGAAGGCGAAGCCACGATAGGTGTCCCTAAATCATTGGATATGTTCGGGCCCGATATTGCTATGGCTCTCTGTGTTGAGCCTTCTCTTGATGGTCGTGTCATCGTTGGTGATGAAATAAAATTCGAGCAGATGGAGAATAAGATTGTTGGGCTGATGCTCCCGCATCATGCTTTCTATAACGTCTCTGAACCCTGTCTTATGGTCCAGAATTATACGCAGACGCCTGACACTGAACTCGGCAAAAAGGCTCTCGAACTCATTGAAGTTGTCTCTAAGCGACACCATCAGCAGGTTATCGAAAAACTCCAAAAAATTGGATGCGATGCTCTAACGGGGCGTAATCTGTTTGCGTTGCGTGGTTCGTGGGAGCTTGGCAACAGGGATATCAATGCGGTGGATGATTCCGCAAAAGCATATATGCTTGACACTTACACGATATCTCACATGGGTAGAGGTGGGGGTAGCGTCTTAGAAGATGGGATGCTG
>NZ_JACSIQ010000022.1:0-13814 GCF_018812105.1 Gluconobacter sp. P1D12_c | reverse complement strand
CGCTGGAATGTCGATGAGCAGCCCGAAGCGGGCGCGTTACGTCCGCTTCGGGTGCCTGCATCCCTGCTTGTCGCTTGAACCCCAATGCTGGCGGTTCTGTAGGTGTTCACCCTAAGCGTACGTAAAATACACTTTCGTGTCGTGACCCCTGACAGCAGAGAGCGCGAGGCAGATCCTTGGACCTCTCGTAAAGCCTGTCTCACAACAGAGCAGTCTGCCTTCGGGGACGCCTCGGGGTGCTGCACAATGAGGGCGTGCCGAAAGAGCACACGTCTCACCTTTGTACCGCTGATAGCCGCGTTAGGCTTCAGTCTGGTTACACCCGCTTTTGGAGACGACGCTTCTTCCGGTTGCCAGACACTCGTGCAAGCAGGAGCGACCGGGCTTGCCGCAGACCTGAAGGCGGACGACGCAACGATCCATCAGCCTAAATCCGTGACGAAATTCACCTGCCTGGGAAACTTCTTTAACGGCGTCGGACTGGATGTCGTGACGAGCAAACTGAATGTCGCATCGCTCGCTGAGGCTGCAATGGGCAAGATCTGCTCCCAGCTCTCATCAGAATGGGACAGCCTCCAGAGTTCGGCCCATTGCGGTCTCTCTGTGACGGGGCTGGATACGAACTTCAATCTTGGCCTCGGGGCAGGCAGCTTTTGCCCGAACCTGAGTTTTGGCGGCGGCGGCGACAGCCTGATCAATGCCGGGACGAATACGACCGGCAACCAGAGCTGGGTTGTGTCCGGACAGAGCCAGCTTCCTTCGGGGTACAGCTTTGACGCCATAGGATCGAGCACCGGCATTTCCCGGGTGAGCCAATGAAGCGGCTTCTCGACAGAGCTGGACGGCTCGGAGGCGCAAGCCTTCTGGTTCTAGCGCTTGCAACCGTCGCAGCCCCGAAACCGGCTTATGCCTTTTTTGATTCAGCCGCGATCGTAGGCGCGATCAGTACGCTCCAGGGCGCGATGAACAGTGTCATCACGACGGCCCAGAAAGTCCTGAACAGCACGCTTGGCCTCATTAACGGCAGTCTGGGAGACGGCTTTACGCAGCTGAGTAACTACATGAAGGCGCAGGTTGGGGCGCAGGAACAGATCGCAGACGCCAACAACATGGTGCAGGCCGAACTTGCCCGAGACGTCCGGGCAGCCCAACAGCGCGACAATCATGCGACCAACCGGCAGGATTGCCTTAATCTTGAAGGCGGTCAGGCTGCCGTTGTTGCGGCGCGAAACGGCGCCGCCGTCGCGACTGCGCTCGATAGCGGCAAGGACAAGCGCACGCAGGCCGGGAAAGGAACGCCGTCCTGGGAAGGTGCAGGGCAGGGCGCGCAGGCCAACAACAACCGCCATTTTACGCTTTACTGCTCAGATGCAGAAGCGGACGCTGGAATTTGCTCGCTCGCCTCCACCGATCAGCAGAATGCAGATCAGGACGCCACCAGCCTCCTAACGCCACCGGCATATCAGGATCAGGCCTCGATCGACCGTGCCAATGACTACGTCACGACACTGATCCAGCCCGTTGCTCCCGCCGCGCTGAGAGGAAGTGCTCTGACCTCAGTAGATGGACAGTCTGCCCTCCCGGGCCGCCGTGCCTACAATGCTGCCATTTCGCTCGCCCACCACGTCGGAGACGACATTATCGGGTGGCACGCGAACACCGTGACCCTGAGTGCTGCCCAGAAAGCTGAGGCGGTCCGTGAGGGTTACACCAACACCTCAGTTGGCTCGGAAAGCGAAGCCACTGAGCTGGAGATCAACCGGAAATACAGCGGCACAGACTGGCAGGCAGACCTGCAGGCGATGCCATCCGAAAAATCGGTTCTTGTCCAGATCGCTCTGCTGGACGCGCAGCGTAACTGGATTGCCTGGCAGCAGTTCAAACTGGACCAGACCCGGGCGCTGATGGAAGCCAACAGGCTCGCGACGTCTGCTGAACAACGGCTTCGGGCGGTGTCTCCTCTGCCGGTTCCTACCACAACACTCCCCTGAACATCTCGAATAGGAATGACCATGTCGGGTACTCTCACTCAGCAAGGACCGCTAGGCTACGTCCTGCAGGCCCTTGATGCTCAGCAGTCGACCATCCCCGAAGCAGAGCGCGGGCTTGCAAAAGATCTTTCGGACCTGACTGCGCGACTGCAGGAAAACCCGGGACTGGAAAGCGATCCAAAGTTCACCGTTCAGGTGGCGTGGCTTGTCCAGGACTGGAAGGCCTTTAGTGGAACTGGCGAAGATCCGCAGATCCCTCCAATTCTTGCGGCCGGCCTGAAGGCTCACGGCACTGATTTGCCGGGGTTGGAGAACGAAGAAATCAAAGCGATGCTGGCGCAGGCTAGCTCTCTTGAAGATCGAGATCTCGTCCATGATCTCCGCAAAACAGCGCTGGATATGTCCGGAATGTCTCCGGAAGACCAGGCTTCCGTTGCCGCTGCACGGCTGGCTGCCGTTCTGGACTATCGCATCACCATGGCTCTGTCGGGCACTCCTGCCCGCGCGCAACAGACCGAGCCTGAGCCGTCACCTCGACCAGATGCACAACAGCCGGACCCCGTGGTGACATCGACGCCAGAGTCCGCTCCTGCGAGGGAAGCATCTCCTGAAGTACAGCAACAGGCTTCTACTGACATGTCCCAACCAACCGTGACGGAGCCTGAGCCTCCTGTCGCGGAAGGTGGACACCTCTTACACGAGCCTCAGCAGGCGCCCCGGACACAGCACGAGATCCTTGAGCCTGGCCTTCCCTCGAATGACCCGTTTGAGGACGAAGGATATCTACGGTCTCTTGAAGAAGAGGCCGGTCCCTTTCGGGACGATGAGGAGTTCCAAGGAGATCTTCGCCGTTCTGAGCAACCGGAAGAAGTGGAAGATGCGGTGTCGCAAAGCCCCGCAGAAGAGGATCGTGCGGTACATCGTGACGACCAAAGAGCTGCTGATGACGCTGAATCTGCCGGCCCCACGCGAACAGCTGATAGGCGAAAATCCATACAGCCGGAAGTCGATCAAGCAGCTGCGCAGGTAGAAGGCAGAAGAGAAGGGGAGCAAACCAAGCCCAGCCATAAAGATGCGCAATCGGAGGTTCAAAAAGGCAGTATTGCGGCAACTGAAACGAACCGTCGTGGGCTATCTGATTTTATGAGTAGCCTTGTGGGCAAGAGCGACGAGCGGCAGATCCAGAACCGAACGCGCAAGGTCAAGGAAGCGGCCCGTGAAGTCGAGGAAGATCTCGGCGCTCTCAAGCGTGTCGGCCGAGAGTTTTTTGAAGCCTTCACCAAAGCTGCGTCAGAGCCTGGACAATCAGAAAGTTCTGTCATTGCGGGCATGACCGAGGATGGGAGTCATAAGGCGCTTCGCGCGCAGCTCAACGCGTCTCTGGAGAAAACGCCCGGCTTCGCAGAGTCCTGGGAGAAACTGCGGAAGTCGTCTCAGCGACTGGGCAAGGAAGTCGAGGTTCTGGGTGATGAAGCTTCCAAGCGGGACGCTTTGAGTGATCCCACTGTGCAGAGCGCAGAGGAAACCGCTGCCAGTGTTGGCAAGAAGCTGGAATCTCTTCCGGGCCAGGAGCCGGGCAAGGACTTTCTGAAGGAAGTTGGAGCGGCACTCGAGCGTCTGGTGGACCGTTTCCATGATTTTTTTACCAAAGATCGAAAGCAGGGCCAGGAGCAAAGTCGCGATAACAGCCCGAGCCCGGAGGTCTAAAAACAATGCACCAGTTCATGCGGTTCCTTCGAGCGTCCCGGCATTTCCGGGCGGGCACCATGACAGTCGTTGCCCTCACGGTCACTATGGGATCCGCCTATGCCGGAACCACGGCAGACAGCGTGAGCTGGAGCAACCTGAGCGCGGGCGATGACTGGTCCGCCCGCGTGCTCGACAGTCTCTTCCCGATGTCAGGGGGCACAGAGACAGCCACCGGCACAATGCTGCAGTATATTTCGGCTTATGCGATGCTGATTGCGGCGTTCTGGATCAGCTATGCCTCCATCCTGCAGGTTCATAAGACAGCGGAAAGCGGAAAGGTTTTCTCTGCAAGCTTCTCCGGGTGGGTGCCGCTGCGCGTTGTTGTTGCACTCGGGCTGATGGTGCCGATCCCTGCAAACGGTGGCTTCTCGGTGGGGCAGGCGCTCGTCGTGCAGGGTGCGAAGACGGCGATCGGGATGGCCCGCAACCTGACGGATGTTGTGGCCAAGTCCATCGGCCCGGACGCTTTGCCGCTTGCAGAACCGATCATCCCTGGGACCAGGCAGGTTGTCATGGCGGTGATGGAAAGCGAACTCTGCCGCGCCCTGGTCAACAAAGCCTCAAACAATTCTGACCTTATGCCCGAACCAAAGGTTTCAAACCCAGGCAATGGTTCGCCAGTGACGGTGGATTACAGCCTTGCCGTAGGCGAGGCGACGGCTGCGGCAACCTGCGGCAGCATCTCGGTCACAATCCCGCAGCAGGTTGAGCAGCAGATGCTCGGGTCAAATCTTGATCTGACAGATGTTGGCACCAGGCAGGTCAAAGCGCTTCAGGATCTGATCAGCGCGGTGCGCACGCCCATGTCGTCTCTCGCGGATACGATCTGGCAGACGCGGGATGTTACGGCCCTTCGCTCCATGGATGCGGTTCTGACTGCACAGAATACGTCCTACTCCTCCGCGCTGGGTGAGGCGGCCACGGCCATGATCAGCAAGATCCGTGCGCAGTATTCCTCAGATGGTAACGGCTCAAGTGATGCCGGCTATGTGGCTATGAAAAACCTCGGCTGGAGCGGGCTGGGGGCTTACTACCTTGAGATCTCGCGCCTCAATGCAGAGGTGCTGTCCATGTCCTCCATCGTCCCCTCGGTAACTCTGCCAAGCTGGCAGGGATTGGGGTCATTCCTCTCCAAAGACCTTGCGGGTCCGATCACCGCTATTGAACAGTATCAGGCTGCGGAAGAGCAGAAGCTGGCCACGTCGGACAGCGCCAGTGCGCCCAATGGGGCGACGAGGCTCTTTAACAACGCAGCTTTACCCAGTTCCGGACAATCGGCTCTGGACCGTGTTCTTCAGGCACTCGGCATCACGAACGGGGTCATGACGCTGATCGTCAATCATCTCCTGTCGCCAACATCCGGGAGTGACTGGACCGATCCTCTGGGGGCAATGATCGGGCTTGGCCATCTTCTAATTCACACGGCGCTGGCGATTATTGGGGGTGCTGCGGTGCTCAGTAGCAAGACAGGGGCGGGGCTCGCGACAGCGGCCAATCTTGCCACTGGGGATGTCCCGGCTGCCATTGCATCCGCGGGCAGCTTCGCACTGAGTGGTCTGATCAAAGCCCTGCTCACGCCTGTCTTTGCGGCTGCTTTCTTCTTGCTTGCGCCCGGCATTACGCTTGCTTACGTCCTCCCGATGACCCCCTTTGCTTACTGGATGGCAGGTGTCGCGGGATGGTATATCGTCGTGGTCGAAGCCGTGGTGGGCGTTCCGCTGTGGATGCTGGCCCATCTGGTGTTTCAGGGAGAGGGCCTTCATGGCCGCGGAAACCGTGGCTATGAAGTGCTGTTCACAATTCTCTTTCGCCCGGTGATGATGATTGCGGGTCTCGTGCTCAGTTACACGATCTTTGCCTCGATCTCCTGGCTGGTCATGAAGGCGTTCTCGATTGCCACCGGGTTCGTCTTTGAGCGTGGTTGGCTTCTGGACAATTTTATCGGCCTGATCGTCCTGCTCTGCATGTTCGTCACGATGGAGATGAGCATCGCAGTCATGTGCTTCAGGCTGATTTCGACCCTGCCACACCACATCCCTGCGATGGCGGGCATGACGAGTATCGGTCGTGTGGACAGCGATGACTTTAATGACAAGTCAACCGGCCGGGGGATCGCCGCTCCTACAGACACAGCCGCAAAACTGGCTCGCGATACGGTGTCGAATGTGAGTGCAGACGGGAAAGGGCAGAATACCGTCGACAACAACAAGGCCGAGCCAGTAGACTCAACGACAAGAGCTCTCATGCAGATCTCTGGCCGCGCCGAAGATTAGGGAGAACGATGATGGGAGACATTCTAGACTACGATAAGCTCTGCCGCATCACGCAGGCTACCGAAAGAATGGCACAGGCTGCCGGTAAGTCGGTTCCCCTGGCAGCCTATAATCAGGTCGTAGATCTTCATAACGACCTTGTCAGGAGGTACGATGCCCTCTCTGAGAAGCACCGTATCGCGGATACCGGTTTGGATGAGATGATTCGCAACCGGGATGAATGGAGCGAATTCGCTGAAAAAATGCGGAAGCGTGCTGAGAAAGCTGAAGCGCAGGTTGCGTCTCTCAAAGCCGAGCTGAAGGCGAAGGGTAGCAGGTCTTGACGGTCATTTCGCTAAGGCAAAGTTTCGCGGCCTTGGCGTTGCTGTGCAGCCTGTCAGCGTGCGCTCACGGCAACATCCGTTCGCTCTCGTCTTACAATGTGCCACCACCACCCAAGGTGAAGCAGCCGCTTTACGATCCTTATGCGCCCTATGGCTCTGCGCCCGTGACCTGGCGTCCTGCGCTGGCCACTCGCGCCGGCACCATTGTCAAACCTAATGATCCGGTCGATCAGGGTGATCGCCCTGATTATGAAAAGGCCGCCTGGTCGATTGACCGCAAAGCCGCCCAAGCCGGGACGTTCTGAGACGTCCCGGAGACTGGCCTCACCGAGGCCAGAGCAGCCGCCCGTCCGAAAGATACTCCGAGAGTTTTCCGGCGCGTCCCGTCCGGGCCTGCCAGTTTGAGAAACCCTGAATAACAAACTGGCTTCCCAGAACGATCGCACAGGCGAGCGCTTCCACACAGGATGCGCTGAAAGCGGCCCCATCGCTCCACATGAGAATCATTACCCACCAGAGGCTCGCCAGCAGACAGAGCGTGCCATACAGGCGCCCCAGGGTCCGGGTTCGCTTACGGATTGCGGCCATTTGCGGCGACATGGGAGGCTGGTCCTCGACCGTCGTCTGATCCACGGGCTGGATCACAGGAACGTCCTGAAGGATCCGAAGACCCTGCTGCGCCGTGCGCAGACCCGGCCTCAGCGCAAAGATAAACGGAAAGACGAGCCATAACGCGGCTCGTCCGGCCCGCTGCTTCACTGTCGGACGAAGGCTCATGCGTGAAGGCTCGCGAGAAACGCATCAAGATCGTCTGGGAGTCCTGCCTCGACATGCGGGGTGCCATTGCGATCCTTCCACACGAAGGTTGGCGTTCCTCTCAGACCGATCGAATGAGCGGCAGAGAGATTCAGCATCAGGCTGGCGCCCGCCGTGTCTGAGGTCGCGTGGCCTGGAACAGCGTGACCAAGATCATCGATCTGGTTCCATAGTGCAGCCATGTCATGCGGTTTTGCAGAGAGCATCTGCTGCGCAGCCGGCGTACTGGCGCCCTTGTTCTCATGATCGTTGATCGAGACCGGAACGATCGCAAGCTGTAGCCGGCCGGAAGCAACAGCAGGCTTCAGGGCCGCGTAGGCACGGGTCGAGAACGGACACAGCGGATCAATGAACATATAGACGCGGGGTGCCGTGTCCTGTCCTTCAAGCCCGAAGGCAACTGCCTTCACGCGTTCAACAGGATCCACCGCAGGAGGTGCGGTCATCGTTGAGGGGACGCCCGGCCTTGAGCCCTGGCCGGAACCCGAGGGAGTCCATTGCACGGTCGGGATCGCACCCGGGATTGAGGACACCTGATCGCGCGTGATGTTATGACCGGTCGCATCCCACATGACCCCTCCAATTTCGGCCAGATGATCGGGTGTGAGGTAAAAGACACGGAACTGCGTGCCGCTCCGTGCAAAGACGGCCTCAAGACCGTGCTCGGATCTCAGCCGATAGAGTTGCGCGCCCTGGCTCGCAAGGCGGCTCAAGGCAGGTGAGGCCGCAATATCGGCGGCGGACAGCGTTGGCCCCATCTCCGGCATAACAGGTTGCGGCCGTAAAGGGGGCGGGCCACCAGCAGTACGGACTGGCTCCGCGGCGGGGCAGGTCGAGGCTCCCAGGGCAACAGCCGGGAGCCCGAGCATCAGCATCGGGATGAAAGAGCGCATGGGTTTGATCCTCCTGCGGACATCATGCCGGGCGCACATGTGAGTGCGATCCGGGCGCGTCAATCAGGATCGTGTTCGCACTCACATTCGGATCGGTCAGACTATGGGGAGGTACTTTCTAAAGGAATTTGCACCATGCGCTTTCGCTTCTGGCTCGCCGTCTGTGTCTCGCTGGCGGCCCCTCTGGTGTCCCAGGCCTCAGCGCAGCATCTGACGCCGGAGCAGCTCGACAGACTGTCGCAGGAGCGTCAGTCGGAACTCGGTTCTCGCAACTGGGGTCCACCCCCGACAGTCACGCAGGCGCCGCAGACGCTGCACGCCACGCCGGTTCCCGTGACCTGCCGCAGTCCCGCTCATGACTTCGAGCCGCTCTTTGCCGAGCCGCGTCGTGGCGCTGTCCCTGTCGGAACCGCCGCTCCGCAGATCGCTGTGACGGACACGGTCTTTCAGGGCTGGCGGCAGGTCCTGCGCTCGGGAACGACCTTTGCCTGGATCCCGGATGCCGATGTCGTGGCCTATCGCCCGCTCGTGGACGGCGCGTCCCGGGCCTGTGTTGTCTCGGGTGAGAACGCGGCCGGGATGGTCCTGTTTACGCATCCGGCAAAGTGAAAGCCTTCCCGGTTCTGGCCCTGCTGACCCTCGGCGTGAGCAGCCCTGTCACTGCTGCTTTCGGGGCGGTGCCTGAGCAGATCGTGCCGACCAACCCGGAACCCGGATCGCCCGTCTTTACGCGGCCATCGACCGCGACGACGACTGGCGGGACCACCGCCACATCCTCGTATCAGGGCGCGTGGGGAACGGCGGATGCTTACGCGACACTGATGTCACAGACCTATGGTGCGGACGCGGTGGCTGCGGCACAGGCGGCCGGGATCAATCCGGACACGCTGGCGGCGTTCGGGCAGATCGAGAGCCATTTCCAGAATGTCGGGAATACGTGCTCGAGTGCACAGGGGGTGTGGCAGGTTACGGACGGCACCTGGAACCAGTATGCCTCGGAACTCGGTCTGAGCGCGGCCGACCGGTCCGATCCCGTGGCCCAGGCCAAGGTGGCGAGCGCCATCATCAGCGATTACGCGTCCGCCGTGAGTCGCTCGACAGGCGCACCGGCCACCGGAACGCAGGTCTATGGCGCCTACATGTTCGGCACCAAAGCCGGCGCGGCCATTGCAATCGAATCAAATGCAAGTACGCCACTCAGCCAGTATGTCTCCGCCAAGACGCTCGCGGCCAACAACATGAGCGGCTGGACGGTGGGCCAATACCAGCAGACGGTGGCCAACCGCATGGGCAGTGGGGCTTCGGAGGCAGTTACAAGTTGAAAACAGCGCGCCAAAATGGACACACTAAATGCCCGTTTTTACTCAATTATTTTTCTGAGCAGATGCTTTCGAGGTTGTTGCAGCGCCCGAACGGAGGCACGATGCCCGGATGTCTGGAGACGTCCCTGTGGGCGGCGCCAGCGAGTCGATCCAGAGGACCCCCGATGACGTAGCGCCCACAAACCAAAAACCCCGCCTCCTCCGATCGCCAAATCGGAAGAGCCAGGGCTCCGGCAAAACAGTTGCTAGGTGAGTAATTCGTTAAATTCATCTAGCGTCAGCTCTTTTCGAAACGCAAGCACTAAATTGCGAACGGGAGCGTTTTGTCTGGCGTCCGGCCGTGAGGTGGTCCTTTCACCCCCAGACCGGACCGATCAATGGAGCATTCTGCACAGACGCAGAGGGCGCAGGCCCCGTGCACGCGGCGCGGCCGACGCCGGATCAGTGAGGCCATGCTGGCCGCACGCGACGAACTGACCACCCCCGTCCCGGCCGAACCCGGCAAACGGGATATGCTGAACATGCTGAAATCGCTCCGCGGTGTCCTGCCCGTCAGCCGGGGAGCCGCCTCGACGCTGATCATCATGGTGGAGAAGACCTCTCCGGACGCCTGGGCGACGCTTGAGGCGCCGTTCATCTACGCGCACAACACCACGCTCATGTCCTGGACAGGTCTGTCGCGCAGCACGCTGCAGCGGCACATCCGGGAGCTGGCGGAAGCGCGGCTTCTGGTGCCGCAGGACGGACGCAACGGACAGCGCGGCCGACGATGGCAGGCGGAGGAGGGCCAGACGCAGGTTGGCTTCAATCTGGCGTCCCTGCGCTATCGCTGGCCGGATCTGCTGGCCCTGAGCGCGGAACAGCGGCGACTGCGCCAGCGCGTGTCCTTTCTGCGCGACAGCATTGCCAGCCTGAACGACACGGTCCGTGCCCGGGCCGAAGACCTCGGGCTTCAGAACATCATGGAGCAAGCGACGGGAATCATGCGCAGCCGTCTGAGGACGGCTCAGCCCGGCACTCTGGACGGGCTGTACCGGGAGATGCTGGCCCTTTCTGCCGCTCTGGCCGAGCAGTGCGCCGAGCCTGAATCCGGCCCGGATAACGCGCCTGTGGAAAACGCTGTTTTTTCAACGTCGTATCCAGCAGAAATGAGGCCCATGGGTCCTCAAAACGGGGCCCACTATACAGATACTAAAAACATTCAAACTTCTAAAAAAGTAGACCACGTAGCCGCCGATGGCGGCATTCGCATTGAACACATGCGGTGTGAAGGGCCGAGTTCCGGAACCAACCGTTCGAGCGTGTATGACCGGACAGCGTTGCGCGGGTTCAAGGGCACGGCGACGTTCTATCTCGAAATCTGCAGCAACCTGCGGGATTTCTGTTCCACCGGTCGGCCGAGTGCGGAGCAGTTGATCGAGGCCGCCGAGTATCTGTCGGGGCAGGTGGGTGTAACCTGTCATGCCTGGTCGCAGGCTTGTGTCGTGCTGGGCCGGTTGCAAGCGGCCGTCGCCGTGATCGTCATGGCGTCCAGGCTGGAGCGGGGCGCTGTCATCCGGTTCCGGGATGCCTATTTCCGCTCCCTGATCGAACGCGGGGCACGAAATACCCTGTTCCTTGATCGCAGCCTGTATGCACTGCGGGATCATCGCACCCGGGAAGTGGGGATGCTGGCCGAGGCCGGTGTCTCGCTGGCCGCCGTAGGCGTGGAGAGCCCAAAAACCCGGGCGGCGTGGATCTGACATGGTGCGTGTTGAAAAGCCCACTCTTCTGCGCGTTCTGGATCGTCTCGGCGCACTGGCCACCCTGCTTCTGCCGCTGTTTCTGGTGCATTGGCGTGGTATCGCCGAGGGGTGTCTGGATGGGCTCGCCGTCGGATTTCTGCTTCGGAGCGCCCTGACCCGCGAGTGGCACTGGTGTCGTCAGGGCTTCGTCTGGCCGGCCCTTGTGTGGTGGGGATGGCTGGCTCTGTGTTCCCTGCCACGTCAGGTGCCAGTTCCGGCAGAGGCAACCGAGAGCCTCACCCAGGCGCTGTTGGCCATCCGCTTTCCTGTCGCGGCGTTCGCTCTGGCCTTCTGGACGTTGCAGGATCCCCGGACCCGGACGTGGTGTCGCCGTCTGGTGATCGCCTGCGTGCTGTATCTGGGTGGGCAGATGCTCCTTCAGGCGGTCACGGGCCATAACCTGTTTGGCAATCCGCGGTTTGGTGATGGGACACTCACCGGACCTTACGACAAGCCGCGCGTGTCTGCGCCTTTCGCTCTTCTGGGTCTTCCGGCTGCCCTGTTTGTGGGGGCGCTGTTGGGACAGCGGGCGACACGCTCCTGGCAAAAACCGCTTCTGACGGGCGCGGTTCTTCTGCCGGTTCTCGGTTTGCTGGTGCTGGCTGGCCAGCGGATGTCCCTAGCAACATTTCTTCTCGGAACAGGGGACTGTGCCATGGTGCTTCCAACCCTGAGGCATCCGGCACTCGCGCTTCTGGTTGCCAGTCCGGCTCTGATTGGACTTCTGGCGTTCGTGTCCCCGGACGCTTTCGGGCATCTGGTGACAAAGACGCACAGCCAGCTCGCCCACTTCGCCAGCTCTCCGTATGGGCAGATCTACAACCGCGCGGCCGTGATGATCGAAGCGCATCCGGTCATGGGGTTAGGGGACGATGCGTTCCGGCACTACTGCCGTTCTGAGGTCTTTCTGAAGCCCGGTCCGAGCCATTTCCAACCGGATGGAGGCGGGGTGGCTGTCTGTGTTCAGCACACCCATAATCATGTGCTCGAAGCCGCCACCAACAGTGGAATTCCGGGAGCCATTCTGTTCGTCGCGATGATCGGAAGCTGGTGGCGTGTTCTGGGACGAACCGCCAGACGGCAGGTCGGTCTTTCCGCAGCGGAGATTGCCTGGCGTGTCGGTCTCTTCGGGGCCGCTGTTCTGCATGAATGGCCTCTGTCGTCACAGAGCGCTTTCCTCAACATGCCGCTTGGCGGGATTGCTTTCCTGCTTCTGGGGGCAGGGCTGGCAGAGGCCGTCAGAGATCTGAGGGTGTATCGCCCTGACGTCGAAGAGACTGCTCGCGGCGTTTTAACTCTTTCTCAACGGCCTCGCGAATAAACTCCGCCATGCCCCCCTGTCCGACAAGACGGACGATCCGCTCCCGCGCGGAGGAATTCAGGCGCACGGATGTGAGTTTGATATCGAGTGGTGGTCTTCCCATGAACCCTCGCTACACGGCAGGGGGGCTCAGTGTCAATTTGATAATAACCGAAATCGCTTATTGACGAATAAGCGCAATCGGTTATTACTTTTCCTAACGCAACATACTGTGTCCCCGTTTGTCAGGCGGGGACCGTGATCGACAGGTCCGTCATGACACTGAAAGCCATTTCAAAAACACTTTTCTCCAGCTCTGCTCTGTTGCTTCTGGCGGCCTGCAGCAGCGGGATGCCCGCGCCTGAGCCCGTGCTGCTGAGCCAGTTCAACCAGAACACAGACCGTTTCGGCGTTGTCAGTACGGTCGGTAAGGCTGAGGGCACGATCCAGAAGAACGGTCGGTCCTGCGATATCTACAAAATTTACACGACCGGCCTGACGGCTGGTGGTCGTGCGGCCATGAAGGCGGGTGAAGTTGTGACGAGCGTTGCAACCCTTGGTTTGGCGCAGGTGATCTGGGCACCGGTGAAGGCTGGAACCCGCCCGCAGTTGCACACGGTTCTGTTCTGCTTTGGCAGTAACGACAAGCTTGTCGACATTTATGACAAGGATCCGACGGATTCCACCGGCCCCGATCATCTGATCATTAACCGTACGGCCTACAGCATGCCGGTTGTCGCGGTTCCAGCCGCACCGTCTCTACAGGCGGAGGTGACAACACAGCCCGGCCAGCCTGTGAGCGTCACACCGGTTGCTGTTGCGTCTGCGCCTGTTGAGGCTGCGGCGCCCGCTCCGGGTGCGCCGGCCACGACGGCCGATGGCGCACCAATCATCTATGAAAAGGCCGTTGCGCCGAAGGCGGCGGAAGCAGCTGGTGCGATCAGCCTGGATAACATGGCCCAAGAAGCAACGACCGGGCTACAGCAGGTTCAGACGGGCAAGGCCAAGGTTCAGGCGGACGCAACGGCCGATGATCTAAACTCGATCAGCTCGCAAAAGGCTGTGGCCGCCAATCAGGCAACGCTGTCTGGCAAAGCGAATTAAGCATTTTCAACCCCGTGCTGAGCCGCGGTGATGATAAGCATGTGGGAAACGGATGTTTCCCAACTCAAAGTCCAACTGGAGGGTTCGAAAAACCCTTGGCTCTGAGCTGTTCTGTGTGATTCCATTTCTTCGGCGTTGATTGGGGATGSTGRAAGATGAATTAGTCGGGTTTCTTTGATATTGAAGAGCGGCTTCCCCGGCTGAGCGAGCTTGGTGATCAGCACGAGGTGGAGGGATCGAAGAACCGTTGGTTGATGCG
>NZ_JACSIQ010000210.1:0-572 GCF_018812105.1 Gluconobacter sp. P1D12_c | reverse complement strand
GCCTCAACGTTCTTGTTGGGTTCACTCTAAGCGTACGTAAAGTACACTTTCGTGTCGTGACCCCTATTTGAACGAGGCGTTGCGCTGGATTCAGGAGCGGCACGGCAAGGACAACGTGATCGCTGCCATCATTCACCGGGACGAAAAAACGCCGCACCTGTCGGCCTACGTGGTGCCAAAAGACCCCGATACAGGCCGCCTGAATTGCCGCCGGTTCCTCGGTGGTGCCAAGGCCCTGAACGAGATGCAGACCGACTTTGCGCGAGTTGTGGGACGCCCTGTCGGACTGGAACGCGGCATCGAAGGAAGCAAGGCCACCCACACCAAGCTGAAAACCTACTACGGGGCGCTAGAACGGGACGCACCCGAGCACAAAAACCTGACCCCTGCTGACCTAGAACCGCAGGTGCTCAAGAAGGGGATTTTTACCCGTGTTGTGGAAGACCCTGAGCAGGTGGCAAAACGCATCAGTCAGACCGTTCAGCAGCATTATGAACCTGCCGTTCAGAGCGCCACAGTTGCCCGCACAGCGACCAAACGGGCCAAGGAAGACAGAGAGAGCCTGAAACAGC
>NZ_JACSIQ010000209.1:0-572 GCF_018812105.1 Gluconobacter sp. P1D12_c | reverse complement strand
TGTCTTCCTTCGCATTCTTCTTTGTTTTTGGATTACATAGAAAGCAGGGGATATGGTTTTTTAAGATTCAACGAATATTTGAACGATGACGAGGATGATTTTTGTTACGAGTGTGTTTTTGTTAATGACAATAAAGATGAGATACGCCTTTGGGTTAAAGATTTAGAAGAATGTGACAAGGATGGTTTGTATTCGAGTATCGATAATTTAGATTTGGAAAATTGTACGTCTGATGATTTTAAAAGAAGACTCTCAACGATTTGCGAGAAATTTTTTGGATCGTTGTCATGAGTTATCAATTCGCACATTTTGAGATGCTGAGTCGTAAAGTGCTTGTAAAGCCTTCCGACAAGGCAACGAAGTCTAAGAAGTGGAATATTAAAGAGACTATAGATGAGGCTACCCGGAGAAATCCGGATGCCTGTTTGCATGTTGAAAATCCAGGCAAGCCGGTTCTCGTTTTTGGTCAGGATTTAGAAGCTCTTGAGCGTGAGCATGAGCAGGCTTGCGATGGTGCTGTTGATGTTCAGAAGAATGGCAAGAGCAGGAAAATCAKAAGCACTCAAAATACT
>NZ_JACSIQ010000208.1:0-572 GCF_018812105.1 Gluconobacter sp. P1D12_c | reverse complement strand
CAGTTCACCAAGCTGGTTGAAGAAGAGCGCCCGAGCCAGCGCATTCCGGGCTTCTCCCTTGTTGAGCCCTGCCTGGGTTCGCCTGCGCAAATCCAGATCCTGTATCCAGTCGAGCATGAAAACCGACCGCTCGATCCGGCCAACTTCACGCAAGGCCACAGCCAGACCATTCTGACGGGGATAAGATCCGAGCTTCCGCAGCATGGCCGAGGCCGTCACGGTTCCACTCCGAATGGATGTGACCAGACGCAGCAGGTCGTCCCAGTGGGCCGCAACATGATCGGTATTGATCGGGTCACCGGCCATTCCACTCAGGAGATCACCGGGGCTTTGATCTGGAAACAGGTGAAGTTTCCGCTCTTTCAGATCCCGTATCCTGGGCGCAAATCGATAACCAAAGAAGGGCATCAGCCCGAAAACATGATCCGATGCCCCACCCGTGTCGGTATAATGCTCTTCAATGGAAAGCCCGTTGGCATGATACAGCAGCCCATCCAGAACATAGGGTGCTTCACCGGCCGTCGCCGCAATCACCCGGGTCGAAAACGGATCATACTGATCGGAGATGTGGG
>NZ_JACSIQ010000207.1:0-574 GCF_018812105.1 Gluconobacter sp. P1D12_c | reverse complement strand
TTCTGAACATCAACAGCACCATCGCAAGCCTGCTCATGCTCACGCTCAAGAGCTTCTAAATCCTGACCAAAAACGAGAACCGGCTTGCCTGGATTTTCAACATGCAAACAGGCATCCGGATTTCTCCGGGTAGCCTCATCTATAGTCTCTTTAATATTCCACTTCTTAGACTTCGTTGCCTTGTCGGAAGGCTTTACAAGCACTTTACGACTCAGCATCTCAAAATGTGCGAATTGATAACTCATGACAACGATCCAAAAAATTTCTCGCAAATCGTTGAGAGTCTTCTTTTAAAATCATCAGACGTACAATTTTCCAAATCTAAATTATCGATACTCGAATACAAACCATCCTTGTCACATTCTTCTAAATCTTTAACCCAAAGGCGTATCTCATCTTTATTGTCATTAACAAAAACACACTCGTAACAAAAATCATCCTCGTCATCGTTCAAATATTCGTTGAATCTTAAAAAACCATATCCCCTGCTTTCTATGTAATCCAAAAACAAAGAAGAATGCGAAGGAAGACAACGCAAATAATCTCTATAACTTTTCACATCCTTCACAGGAAA
>NZ_JACSIQ010000206.1:0-576 GCF_018812105.1 Gluconobacter sp. P1D12_c | reverse complement strand
GAAGAATGAACAGCTTGAAACTTATCTTGGTTTAGTTTTTGATTCTTTGGATTCGCATGGAATTAATCCTGTTCCGTTCATTAAGACTGTCTACACGTTGGATGATTTAATGCGTGATTGCGATAGGATTGCGAAGGAGTGGCTTGAGTCATTCCAGGCGACGTGGGAACCTAAGGCGAAGCCTCAAAAGGGTTCTGATCGCTCTATTGCCTAGAGCGACGACCCCGAAGGTCCGGGGTCTAGCATTGGGGTTTCGACCTCCATGCTAAAGGCTAAATCAGTATTAAAAAGATAGCTCAAACTGCTTCGCTTCATGAGCAGATAATTAGCTCAGATTTGCTGTGTCCTGCATCACAGAGCGAGCGCAGAGCGGGAGCCACGTAGTGTGGCCGTAGGCCATCTGTGTGGGATGGTTCTTGATAATCTGATTTTTATGGTAGAATGTGAGTCGAGGTTAAATCGATGGATATCTTGGCGGATTACATCGAAGAAGCCCGATAGGTTAGGAGAAGGCTCATGACGCAGGAACGTCACAACCCGACCCACATCAGTATTATAACACAACTGATGGCGATG
>NZ_JACSIQ010000205.1:0-577 GCF_018812105.1 Gluconobacter sp. P1D12_c | reverse complement strand
AGCCATAGCAATATCGGGCCCGAACATATCCAATGATTTAGGGACACCTATCGTGGCTTCGCCTTCATCACGCTTCGTGAAAAGCTCAGCATCATTGATGACACGCKTCTTCATCATCTTCAGAGATCCATCAGACTGATCTCGAACGATGCGAAGCCTCTCATCATTAAGAGACCCCTTGAACTCCTTAAACGATCCGTACCTCTGTATCAGTCGCGTATTGAGTGTCTCATTATAGAACCACTCAAGATGGCCATCCTCCATCGTCTCAATATCGTTCGKCTTAGTCACATATTTTGTGACCTCATCAACAGACTCAAGAGTTCCCGCATCCTTAACAATGCACGACATCCTCTCACGAACATCAGCAAGAAAATCCTGCCAGCCGTTCCCCTTCAAATACGGCAGATCAAAGAGGATATTCATATGCATGTTAAGGGTTTCATGATCCTCATTATGAGTGAACTCAGTCCCCCTGAAATACAGATTTGAACCATATTTTTGATTGAGCCAACGGAAGCAATCAGAGAGGTTGCGTGTCCATTTCCTATGCTCCGCCTTGAGGTCATCATATAAG
>NZ_JACSIQ010000204.1:0-578 GCF_018812105.1 Gluconobacter sp. P1D12_c | reverse complement strand
CTTCCGAGTGATCCTTCACTCTACGAATGGTTTGTCGGTCAGCCAAATGTGCCATTACCGACAAAAAAAGAAGCTTTCTGAATATATCTGAAGAAGGGGTTTCCTTCTTCAGCTTACGACAATTTGCTTGCAAATTGTGTAGTAAGTCCACCTTTTGAAAAAAGGGGGCTGAAACACCATGTCAAAATTCGCCATTCTTCGGGTTCAGAAACTCAAATCGCCCAAGTCCGTCAGGGCGTCCATGAAGCACGCCTACCGAGAGCAGGATACGCCAAACGCTGACGCCACGAGAACGCCAGACAATGACCTGATCGGGCCGCAGAACGTCAAACAGGGCATGATCGCGTTCGAGAAGGCGCTACCTGAGAAGATCCGCAAGAACGCCGTCCAGTGCATCGAATACCTGGTCACGTCCTCACCTGGCGCGTTCGAGAACCGGAACGCTGACCAGGAGGCGTATTTGGGGTCACGACACGAAAGTGTATTTTACGTACGCTTAGGGTGAACACCTACAGAACCGCCAGCATTGGGGTTCAAGCGACAAGCAGGGATGCAGGCACCCGAAGCGGACGTAACGC